>JABFVJ010000103.1 GCA_013362835.1 Nonomuraea sp.
CGGCGTGGCGCTGGTGACCGCCTACGGCGTCGGCATGGCCGCCACCCTCACCGTCACCGGCCTCCTCCTGGTCAAACTCGTGGACCGTCTCGAACACCGCGCCTCGACCGGCCGCCGCCTGGCGGCACGCCTGTCCGGCCTCGCCCCCATGGGCACTGCCGCCATGGTCGTCCTCCTGGGCGCCGGCCTGGCCCTCCGCTCAGCCGCCGCCCTCTAGCCACCGCCGTGGAGATGGCCGTGGTCGGCCCGGACGCGTGACCTACTCGGGCAGAGCCGCCGCCTCCCGCACGGCGGTGGCGTCCGTCGCTTCCCGTACGGCGGTGGCGGCCGCCGCTTCCCGTACACCGGTGCCGGCCGCCCCCTCCCGTACGGCGGTGGCGGCCGCCGTTGGCTGGTAGTTCTCGGGGACGCCGTCGACCAGGATGAGGTCGGTCTCGATGTGCCGGGAGCGCAGCGGCGCGATCTCCCGGTACGCGGGCGAATCCCACCACGCCCGCGCCTCGGCGACCCCCGGGAAGCCGAGCATCACGACATGTCCGGGCCAGTCGCCCTCCAGCACCTCGTGCTGGGTGGCGTGGACGAGGTACCGGCCGCCGTACGGCTCGAAGGTGGCGGGGAGCCGTTCCATGTACTCGGCGATATCCGGGTGCGGGGCCGCCTGCTGCAGGTGGGCGATGACGTAGGCCGGCATGGTGTCCTCCTGGCGGGGTCGTGTTCGGTGCGCCGCCGATCCTGGCACGCCCCGCGTAGGCACGGCGATTACCTGGCAGGTAGCCGATCAGCTCCGGCCCGGCGGGCACCCGTACGATGCCCGTCCTCCTGACGCTGGCCCCGATCACCCGCCTCCCCTATAGTCATGTCCGTGACTATTCACCACGATGACCGTCCCTGACCCCGGATGGCTCTGCGGCATGCGGTGCTGGCGGCGTTGCTCGATGGCGAGTACAGCGGCTACCAGCTCACCAAGATCTTCGACGTCGGCGTCTCCAACTTCTGGTACGCCGCCCCTCAGCAGCTCTACGCCGAGCTGACCAAGCTGGAGTCCGACGGCCTGGTGACCGGGCGGGAGGTCGTCCAGCGAGGGCGTCCGAACAAGCGGGTGTTCAAGGTCACCCAGGCGGGCCTCGACGAGCTGGGGGCCTTCGCCGCGGCTCCCGCCAAGCCGCTGCTCCTCCGCGACGACCTCGCCGTCAAGGTGCACGCCGCCGACCAGCTCGACCCCGCGCCGCTCGTCGCCCAGCTCCTCGAACGCGCCCAGGAGGCCGCCGCCAAGCTGGCCTTCTTCGAGAGCACCCTGCTGCGCCTGCGCGGCGACCTCGACGAGGCGACGTTCCTGCGGGAGGGCGAGCGGGTCGGGCCGTACCTGTCCTGCCTGGCCGGGTGCCGGTTGGAACGGCAGATGCGCGACTGGTGCCTGGAGACCGCGCGGACGCTCGGGGAGCGTGCCGCCCACACCCGAGAGGAGACGCCGTGACCTACGCCCGTTATGTCGCGCTCGGCGACAGCCAGACCGAAGGGCTCGGCGACGGCGACGACGTCCTGGGCCACCGGGGGTGGGCCGACCGGCTCGCCGAGCACCTGGCCCGCGAGAACCCCGCCCTGCTCTACGCCAACCTCGCCGTACGCGGCCGGGTGGCCGCCCAGATCCGCGCCGAGCAGCTGCCCGTGGCGCTGGAGCTCCGTCCCGACCTGGCCACGGTCATGGCGGGCATGAACGACGTCATCCGCCCCGGCTTCGACGCCGCCCGCGTGGCGGACGACCTGGAACACATGTACGCGGCCCTGACCGAAGCGGGCGCGCACGTCGTAACTGTGACATTTCCTGACATCGGGCGGATCGCGCCCATGGCCCGGCCGTTGCTGCCCCGCGTGGTCGACCTCAACGCCCGCATCCGCGCGGCGGCGGCCCGGTACGGCGTCACCGTCGTGGACACCTTCCCCGACATGGTGGTGACCGACGCGCGGATGTGGAGCGCGGACCGGCTGCACGCCAGCCCGGCGGGGCACGCGAGGTTCGCCGCCTCCGTGGCGTACGCGCTGAAGCTCGCCGGCAGCGACGACACCTGGACGCTGCCGCTCCCCGTGCTGCCCCCGCCCGGCCTCGTACGGAAGGCGGCGGCGGAGGCGCGGTGGGTGGCCTCGTTCGCGGGTCCGTGGATCGCCCGCCGCGTGCGGGGACGGTCGTCGGGGGACGGGCGCGTGTGCAAGCGGCCCGTGCTCGCGCCCCTGGAGGATCAGTCGACCTCGGGCAGGTCCGGGTCGTCGTAGTCGGCGTCGCCGTCGTCGGCCCTGCGCAGCTTGACGTCCTCGGCCCACGCCCTGGCGAACGCGCGGATCTCCCCGATCCGCTCCTCGTCCACGCCGTGGGCCTCGAAGCTCTCGTCCGCCATGAGCTCGACGAACTCCAGCCGCATCAGCAGCTCGCGGGGTGAGAAGCCGTCGAGGTGGGCGGCGGCGAGCCGTTCGAGGTCGCGAAAGGAGAACACCTCCGCCATCGCGGCGACGTCGGCGACGTCCCCCGCGAGCCCGCGCTCATGCAGATCCCGCGTCCGCAACCCCGCCAAGTCGGCCGGCCCCACCACCTTGTGCCCGGCCGCGCCCGGCAACCCCGGCACCCCATGCTCACCGCACGCGGCCGCAGGTTCGCGCAGGGTCTCGCGGGTGAGGGTGATCTCGCAGCGGTCGGCGGTCGTCGCGTCCTCGACCACCAGGCGGCACAGCTGCGGGGACACCTCGACGGCCGACGCCCGCAGGCCCTCGGCCACGAACACCCCGGCCAGACCGTCCGCGACGCCCGGCAGGGGCGTCTCCCCGGCGGTCACGAAGGCGAGGTCGCCAGGCGGCCGGCCCGTCAAGCCGTGCGCCCGAAGGGCGTGATCGCCGGCGAGCACCAGCCCGTGACGCGCGCCGACCGGCGACAAGGCCCGCAGCACGCGGTCGTGGAAGGGCGGCCGGCGCATCAGCCCGCCGCCGTCCGCCGAGAGACGGTGTGGCATGGATCAAGTATGGCGGCGGGTGGAGGGGAGGTCGTGGCGTCCGGACAGGAACTCCTGGAACGCGATCTTGACCCGGATGACCGGCCGCCGCCAGCGTTCCTCCCGGTGGACGGCCCTGGCCAGCTTGCGCGGCGAACGGCCGCGGAAGAACCAGTGGGCCCAAGGGGAGCCGGGACGGGCCAGGCGTACGGCGCCGACCACCAGCAGCAGCGGCAGGAACAGGCCCGCCATCCCCGTCCAGATCTTGCCCTTGAGCAGGGTGACGACGGCCAGCGCGAGGTTGGCCACGATGAGGACGGCGGGGTTGACGGGAGTGCCGTAGTCCCAGGTCAGGGGGCGTAGGCCGATGAGCAGGAGGCCGGTCACGGCGACCGCGATGAAGACCGCGTCGACGGACGTGCGCCCCTCCTCCTCCCAGTACACGTCGTGCAGGTGGAGGATCAGCGCGAACTCGTCGAGGACGAGCGCGGAGCCGACGCCGAACACGCAGGCCGCGACCGCGTGCCCGGCCTGGGAGCCGCCCGACACGATGAGCCCGGTCACGCCGCCGATGAGCATGAGCACGACGCCGAACACGATGTGGTGGATGTGCATCTCCCCCACGCTCACGTTGCGGAACCAGCCGACCTTCGCCCTGATCAGGCGGACGTTGATCCGGGTGGCGATGAACGCCACGATGAGCGTGACGAAGTAGCAGAACAGCGGCAGCCGCCCTGTCGCGATGATCGTGCTCTGGAACCAGTTCCCCATGACGTTAGAAGTCGATGGTACGAGCAGGAAGAGCCTTGTATGTCCCTTGTGGGGGCCTCACGAGGAGGCGCGGGCCTGGAGCGCCTGTTCGTAGCCTTCGAGGACGAGCAGGCGTCTGACGTTCTCGCGTACCTGGTCGAAGGGGGGCGCGCCGGGGCCGGCCGTGCGGGCGTACTGCTCGCGCAGCCGGGGTTCCGACAGGTCGAGCCGGCTCGCGTGCAGCTTGCTGAGCGCGGAGTCGAGTTCGGCGGCGCGTACCTGGGCGTAGGTGTACTCGTCGTAGGACGGGACGCCCGGAATGGGACGGCGCGCGCGGGCGGCCTGGGCGCGGCGCTCGTTCTCGGCGGCCAGCTCGCGCTGGAATCCCCGCTCGCTCACGTCGGCGAGCAGGCCCGCCTCGCGGGCCCAGACCCGCCGCGCCTTGTCCAGTACGGCGGCCCGCACCGCCCGCTCCCTGAGCCGCTGACCAGGGGTTACGCCGTTGACGGCACGCTCCCAGAACCCCGGACCGAGCCCCTGCCCGGCGAACTCGGAGATCACCTCGGCGCGTACGGCCTGGGCGGCCCGCAGCACCTCGGCCCCGGTCACCGGCTCCCCCTCGAAGGTGACCACCGTGTCCTGAGGACGCGTCCCGAGGACGTCGGCGACCCCGGCGGCGGCCGTCCGCCCGCCCGGGGCAGGCGCGGAGGGCCGGAGGAGGGCGAGCACCACGACCACGGCGAGAGCGGCGAGCGCCGCCCACGCGACAGGCCGGCGCCAGGAACGGCGGCGACCCGTGCGCGAGGAGCGCGGACGGCCGGTGGTCGTGGTGCTCGTCATGACGTCAGCCCGCGATCTTCATGTCGAAGACGTGGAACCCGGCGTTCGCCAGCGGGCTGCCCGCCGGGAACGTCACCGTGGCGACGGTCTTGCCCGGGTCGAGCGGAACCGCGAAGCCGAACACCGAGACGCCCGATTCGCGCGTCTGCCCGGTGGCCGGGTTCTTGTAGCTGGTCTGCGTCATGTTGTGGTACTCGGCACGCGCCACCAGCACGCCGCCGGCGGGCGGGTTCGCGTCCCACTGGTCGCCGAACCTGACCGTCTTCTCCTCGACCGTCCCGTCGGTGTAGGCGACCTTGAACACGCCTTCGCGCGCCTTCAGGCCACCGGCCCCGAGCAGGACCAGCTTGGCGCCCTGGCCGGTCAGCGCGACCGTCTGCCCGGCCGCCTTGACGTTGTCGGTCCTCCCGTACGGCCTCGGGTGCCAGACGAAGTCGGCGCCGAGCACGTTTACCGTCGCGCCGGGCGTCAGGCCGGCCTTCTCCAGCCCCTGGCCCGAGTAGCTGCGGCCGCTGGTGGAGAAGCCTCCGACGTTGGGGTTGAGGTCGGAGCTGACCGCGACGTTGTTGTACGCCTCCTCGACCGACCCGAACACCACCGGCGCGACGGCCGGCCCGTTGTAGGCCCCGCGCGACACCGTGGCGCCGACCGGGTTGCCGAAGTAGTCGCGGTCGCCGAGCCCGTCCACGATCGTCCCGGACGCGAGCGCGGGCGAGCCGCCGAGCAGCTTGTAGCCGTCCACGTCGGCGGCCCCGTCGGCGGTGCCGGGGGCGGCGAGGCCGGGGTCGGCGGTGACGGCGCGGGCGTCGGCGGCGGGCGCGGTCACGCCGCCGTGGTAGACGTTGGAGTCGTACGCGATCCCCGACGCGGACGGGAGCGTGCCCGAGGGGGCGTAGAAGATGTTGTTGGCGATCGTCGAGTTCCCGGTGGGCACGGCCACGTCGAGCTTCTGCGAGGGGCAGAAGAACGTGTTGTTGTACAACCACAGCGGGCTCTTGTTGTCACCCGAGGCGTTGCCCGCGATGCGGCAGTCGTCCTGGGCGATGTTGAACCGCAGGATGGCGGTCGCCTTGTAGTTGGGGAACTCGGTGCAGCTCTGACAGCCGAGGTAGAAGCCGCCGGCGTTGTCGTGCGAGTAGTTGTACTGGTAGACGCACGAGCCCTTGATGCCGCCGTCGCAGTCCCAGGCGGTGGAGTCGAAGATGGTGGGCCGCTGCCGGGTCACCTCGTTGTACTGAAATACCGGGTCAACGGAGTTGATGGGCCACATTCCCGCGAAATTTCCGTCGATGTACGGATACCGCCCGGCCCCACCCTCGTCGAACAGGTTGTGCTCCACCAGCGGCCGGTCCGACGCGTGCACCACGATGCCGTCACCGCCGACCGCCCGGATGGTGTTGCGGGCGATGTGGACGTTCCGGTGGTAGTCGGTGCCCTTGCGGCTGATCTTGATGCCGCCACCACCGGTGTCGTGGATGTAGTTGCCGGTGATCGTGATCCCGTCCAGGTACCCGACCTTGCCCTCGGGCAGCGCCTGGACGCTGATGCCCGCCGAGTAGGAGAACCACGAGCCGTTCGCGCCGGTCTTGTTGCCCCAGCCCGCGACGTCGGAGATCTCCAGGTCGCGCAGGACCAGCCCGGCCTTCGGCTCGGGGGTGGTGGAGTTGTACTGCACGCCGGTCCGCTTGGCCGTGGTGGCCGCCGGGTTCGTGACGTGCAGCTTCTCCATGATCAGGTGGCTGTTGTCGACGAGGTGCACGGCCCACTCGCCGCCGTCGCCCTGGATGATCGGCTTGGGCCCCTCGCCGTACGAGGTGAACAGGATGGGGTGCTCGGCGGTGCCGGAGCCGACGGGTTCGAGGCGGCCGGCGCAGACCGTGCCGGCCCTGAACTTGATCTGGTCCTTCTCGCGGAACGTGATGGCGTTGACGGCGGCCAGGCTGTTCAGCGGCGCGGCGGCGTTACGCCCCGAGCCGCCGTCCTGGGCCTGGCAGTCGACGAAGAAGTTCCTGGCGGCGGCGGCTTCGGCGGGGGTGGCGACCAGTCCGGCCGCCACGACCAGGGCCGCGACTAACTGAAGACGCATGTGTCCTCTCAGGGGGTTTCAGGCGGAACGGGACAGCGTGGCGGGCTCGATCCCGTGCTCGAACGGCAGGCCACGGGCGTACCGGGCCAGCTCGTCGAGGGCGAGGTCGGCCATCCTGGCCAGCTCGCCGCCCAGCGAGCCGGCGATGTGCGGGGTGACGAGCACGTTCGGCAGGTCGTAGAGCGGGGAGTCGGCGGGCAGGAACTCGGGCTCGGTGTGGTCGAGCACCGCGTGCAGGCGTCCGGAGCTCAGCTCGGCGGTGAGCGCGGCCTGGTCGACCAGGGCGGCCCGCGCGGTGTTGATCAGGGTCGTGCCGTCGCGCATCGCCGCGAGGCGGCGCGCGTCGATCATGTGGCGGGTCTCGGGCAGGTCGGGCGCGTGCAGGCTGACGACGTCGGAGCGGGCGACCAGCTCGTCGAGCCCGACCCTGCGCGCCCCCAGGTCCTCCCTCAGGTACGGATCGCTGACCAGCACCTCGAAGGCGAACGGCCGCAGCAGCTCGATCACCCGCCGCCCGATCCTGGACGCGCCGACGACGCCGATCGTCCGCCGGTAGTTCCCGAACCCGGGGAAGCGCGCCTCCCAGTCGTCGGTGCCGCGCCCCGCCCGGTACGCGCGGGCGATGTCGAGCACCCGCTTGTTCGCGAACAGGATCGCCGCGAGCGTGAACTCGGCCACCGGCTCGGCGTTGGCCGCGGCGGCCGAGGAGACCGCGATGCCGCGCTCCCAGCAGGCGTCGGTCACGTGGTGCTTGACCGAGCCGGCCGCGTGCACGATGGCCCGCAGCCTGGGCGCCCCGGCCAGCACCTCGGCGGTCACCGGCGGGCAGCCCCACGAGGTGAACAGCACCTCGGCCCGCGACAGGTCGGCGTCGCGGAAGTCGTGCACGTACGCCCGCACGTCGGCCACCCGCGCGAGGCGGGCCCGTACGTCATCGGTGACGATGCGGTCGGCGACCTTCGCGTCCATGGCGACGACGGTCACCGGCTTGTTCATGTTCTCCCCCGAGAGCTCGTTCACTTGACGCTGCCCGCCGTCATCCCGGCCTTCCAGAAGCGCTGCAGCGACACGAACACCAGCAGCAGCGGCACCACCGACAGCAGCGACCCGGTGATCACCAGGCTGTGGAACTCGGGGAAGGCCGTGCCCTGCTTCTCCCAGCCGTACAGGCCGAGGCTGAGGGGGTAGAGCTTCTGGTCGCTCAGCATGACGAGGGGCAGGAAGAAGTTGTTCCAGATGGCGGTGAACTGGAACAGGAAGATCGTCACGTACGCGGGCAGCAGCATGGGCAGCGCCACCGACGCGAACGTGCGGATCTCGCCGGCCCCGTCGGACCTGGCGGCCTCCAGCACCTCGCCGGGCACGTACCCGGCCGACAGCACCCGCGCCAGGTAGACGCCGAACGGGTGGACGAGCACGGGCACGAAGACGGCCCAGAACGTGTTCACCACGCCGATCTCGGAGGCCAGCAGGTAGAGCGGCACGGCCGTCGCGGTGGTCGGCACCAGCACGCCGAGCAGCACCAGGCCGAACATCTTCTCCTTGCCGAGCCAGGAGTACTTGTCGAAGGCGTAGCCGCACATCACGGTGATGAACGAGCTGACCGCCGCGCCGAGGCCGGCGTACAGGACGCTGTTGAGGTACCAGCGGAAGAAGACGCCGTCGCCCTCGCGCGCGACCGCCGCGATGTTCTCGAACAGGTTGAAGCCGGCGAAGGCGAAGCCTGGCGTCGAGTACAGGTCGGACAGCGACTTGGTGGAGGCGAACAGCAGCCAGGTCAGCGGCATCAGCGTGTAGAGGGCGGAGATGATCAGCAGAATGTTGACCGTCGCCCGGGACATCCACTTCACCGGCGGTTCCCCCACTTCGTGACGGCGTAGGACAGCACGGCGGCGAGCAGCGCGAGGAGGATCGAGGCGGCGCCGGCCTGGCCGTAGTCGTTGTTGCCGAACGCCTCGTTGTAGGCGTACATGTTGGGCGTCCACGTGCTGACCACGCCGTCGCTGACGTTGTCGAGCACCATCGGCTCGGTGAACAGCTGCAGCGAGCCGATGATCGTGAACAGCACGGTCGTGACCACCGCGCCGCGGATCAGCGGCACCTTGACCCGGAGGGCGACGCGCAGCGGGCCCGCGCCGTCCATCCTGGCGGCCTCGATCACCTCGGCCGGGATGGCCTGCAGCGCCGCGAAGTAGATGATCATGTTGTAGCCCACCCACTCCCACAGCGCGATGTTGACCACCGAGCCGAGCACGTGGTCGCCGCCGAGGAAGTCGGTCTCGCCGAGCAGGCCCACGATCGGGCTGATGCCGGGCAGGTACAGGTAGAGCCAGATCAGTCCGGCGATCACGCCGGGCACGATGTGCGGCATGAACAGCGCGAGCTGGAAGAACTTGCCCAGCCTGGCCAGCCCCGAGTCGAGCAGCAGCGCCAGCGCGAGCGCGCCGCCGATCATCAGCGGGATGTAGAGCACGCAGTAGCCGAGGATGACCAGGAAGCCGTCGGTGAACGCGGAGTCCTTCAGCGTGTTCAGGTAGTTGGCGAGGCCGACGAAGACGGTCTCGGCGCCGCCGAAGCCGAGCCCCGACGACTTCTCGCTGAACAGGCTGAGGTAGACCGCGTAGGCCAGCGGGGCCACGATCACGGCCGCGAACAGCGCGAAGAACGGCCCGACGAACAGCAGGATCGCCCCCCGCCGCCGCCACCCCTCGCCGCCGCGACCGCTTCCTACTGGAGAAGTCACAAGCTGCCTTTCGGTGGGTCGCGGCGGAGCTCGCGCTCCGCCGCGCGCGTCGTGCTACTGCTGGGCGACGTTGAGGCCGCGGCTCTTGATCTCGGCGACGGTGGCCGTCTGCGCGGTGTCGAGCACGCCGGGAATGGTGGTCTCGCCGGTGCTCACCTTGCCGAGCGCGTCCTTGAAGGTGGTCAGCGTCTGCACCATGCTCGGCCCCCACGTCCAGCCGGGCTGGACCGTCTTGTACGACTCCGAGAACAGCGCGTAGATGTCCTGGCCGCCGTAGAAGGAGGCGTCGAAGCTCTTGGCCGCGACCGGCACGAGGCCGGCGATGGCCGGGAAGCCGCTGGAGGTGCCCGAGGACAGGCGCGCGGTCCACGCCTCCTCCGAGCCGGTCAGCCACTTGACGACCTCGACGGCGGCCTTGCTGTTCTTCGACCCCTTGCTCACGCCGAACGTGGTGCCGCCGAGCATGCCGCTCGCCGGGGTGCCCCAGTTGGGGATCGGCGCGATGGCCCACTTGCCGGACTGGCTCGCGTGGTTGCCCTTCATGACGCCCGCGCCCCAGTTGGCGCCGACGTAGCCCCAGAGGGTGTCGTCCTCGAAGGCGGCGTTCCACTCCTGGCTGAAGGACGGCTGGACCTTCACCAGGTCGTCCTTGACCAGGCCCTGCCAGTACGCGGCGACCTTCTTGCTGGGCTCGTCGTCGATCGTCACCTTCCAGGCGTCGCCCTCGGTGCCGAACCACTTGCCGCCCGCCTGCCACGACAGCGCGGCCAGCACGCTCGGGTCGTCGGGGAAGAACGTCGCGATCCTGGACTTCTCATCGGCCTTCTTCACCTTCTCGGCGGCGGCGCGGAAGTCGTCCCAGGTCTTCGGGACCTCGATCTTGTTCTTCTCGAACAGGTCCTTGCGGTAGAAGAACACCTGCGGCGCGGCGTCCATGGGCAGGGCCCACGCCTTGCCGCCCAGCTCGACCAGGCTGAAGACCTCGGCCGGGTACTTGGGCTTGACGTCGGCCACGTCGGCCGAGATGTCCTGGAGCGCGCCCTGGTTCACGAAGTCGGGCAGCTGCGGGTACTCCACGGACATGACGTCGGGGGCGTTGCCGGCCTTGACGGCGTTGGAGAACTTGGCGTAGCCGCCCGCGTTGCCCGAGGGGATCTCCTCGAACTTGATCTGCACGTCCTTGTGCGACTTGTTGAAGGCGTCCACGACCTGCTGGGTGCCCTTGGCCCAGCCCCAGAACGTCACCTGGGCGGGCTTGCCCGCATCACCCGCGGGCTGCGCCGGCTCCGTGCTGCCGCACGCGGCGGCGAGCAGGCTCATACCGGCCAGCAGTCCGGCAATGCCGGCGCTCTTGCGTCCCATCGATGGCTCCTCATCGCTTTCGATCGATAAGGCATCATTCGCTCATATCCGATCGTTTGTCTAGAGAGAGGCCACGAATCGATCAATAACGAAATGGATGCGTACCTTACGAGCGAGGTGCCGCCGTCGACTCCCTGACCCTCAGCTCGGGCAGCAAGGCTACGTGCTGGGCGGGGCGCTCCTGACCCTCCTGGATCCGGCGTACCAGCAGGTCGACGGCACAACGGCCGACCGCTGCCTTGGGGGGCGCGACGGCGGTGAGCGGCGGGTCGCTGAGGGCCGCGACCTCGTCGTCGTAGGCGACCAGCGACACCTCGTCCGGGATGCGTACGCCGGCCATCCGCAGGTGCTGGACCAGCAGCTACGTGTCCGCGTCGTTGTGCACGAGCATCGCCGTGACCCCGCCCCTGATCGCCGCGACGACGTCCGCGACCTGCGCGCGCGACGGCCCCTCCTGCTCGACGTCCAGGTGGACGGGCTCGTCCAGCCCCAGGTCGCGCACGGCGGCCAGGAACCCGTGGCGCACGCGGGGCGCCGTCGGGCTGTCCCGCGAGACCATGGCGAGACGCCGGTGCCCGAGCGCCGCCAGGTGCCTGGTGCCGAGGAAGGCCCCGTGGGCGTGGTGCGAGGCCGCCGCGTCCAGCAGCGAGGCCGGGCCGCCCAGCTCGGCGCGCCGCTCGACCAGCACGGCCGGCACGCCCAGGTCGGCCAGCCACTCCTCGTGCGAGGCGTCCGGCTGCCTGCTCGGGGTCAGCAGCAGGCCCTCGATCCCGCCGTCGACGAGCTGCCTGACCTGGGTGCGGTCCTCCTCGTCGTCGTAGCGCGAGACGCCGAGGACGAGCCGGGCGCCGAGCCGTTCTGCCCGCTCGCGGGCGCCCTTGATGACGGCCGGGTAGTAGTACGTGGCCGAGGGGACGAGCATGCCCAGCGTCAGCGTGCGCTCGCGGACGGGCGCGGGGACCGACTCCGGCCTGGTGATGCCGCCGTGGACCCGGTTGACCAGGCCCTGCCCGGCCAGGTGCTCGACGTCCCTGCGCAGGGTGACCATCGACACGTTGAGCCGGTCGACCAGCTCGGCGAGGCGCACGGAACCGCGCTCGCGCACCTCGCGCAGGATCAGTTCGTGACGTTGTTCGGCGAACACGGCGACTCCTTCTGACTCGACGCTGACGATCCTATCGGGAAGTGCTTTCGTTTTTGAACGGATGCTTTCGTTCGATCATGATGCTAAGGTCCCGCCGGAGGCCGGACGTCCCGTTTGGACCTTTGGAGCTTTTGGAGTCCCGCATGTTCCCGCTTCCGCCGGAGGATCGAACGCTCAGCCCGTACACCGGGTGGACCCGCGCCCACTGGGAGGCGGTGGCCGACGGGCTGCTGGCCGCGGTGGAACCGTACCGCTCCGCGGACGGGGCCGTGATCATGTTGCCCGGGCGCGAGAGCTGGTCGCGCTGCGACGGCCTGGAGGGGTACGCGCGCACGTTCCTGCTCGCGGCCTTCCGCGTGGCGGGCGGCGGGCCCGAGTCGCTGCTCGCGCCGTACGCGCGCGGCCTGGAGGCGGGCCCCGACGTCTGGCAGCCGATCGAGGACCGCACCCAGCCCATGGTCGAGGCGGCCTCGATCGCCCTGTCCCTCTGGCTGACCCGCGACCGCCTGTGGGACCGCCTCGCCCCGCGCACCCGCGACCGCGTCGCCGACTACCTGGCGGGGGCGCTGCGCCACGAGCCCGTGGACAACAACTGGTGGCTGTTCCCCGCCATGGTCGGCGGCTTCCTCTCAGCGACCGGCCGGCACAAGGAGGAGGCCGAGGCCGCGGTGGCCCGGGGCCTGGCCCGCATCGAGCCCTGGTACGCCGGCGACGGCTGGTACACCGACGGCGGCAACCGCTCCTTCGACCACTACAACGGCTGGGCCATGCACCTCTACCCGGCCCTCCTCGCCCACCTGCCGGGCACCGGCGCCCCTTCCGGTGAGGGTCCTCTTGAGTACCCGCGCTCCCCCCGCGAACGGCTGCGGCGCTTCCTGGAGAGTTACGCGCTCACCTTCGACCGCGACGGCGGCATGCTGTACCACGGCCGGTCGGTCACGTACCGGTTCGGCTCGGCGGCCTCGCTGTTCGCGGGCGCCCTGCTGGACGCCACGCCGCTCACGCCCGGCCAGACCCGTCGGGCAGCCTCGGGCGTCCTGCGCCGATTTCTCGATCGAGGGGCGCTCTCGCCCGAAGGGCTGCTCACGCTCGGCTGGCACGGGCCGCACGAGGCGTCGCTGCAGGCGTACTCGGGGTCGGCGTCGCCGTACTGGGCCTCGAAGGCGTTCCTCGGGCTGCTGCTTCCGGCCGATCATCCCGTGTGGACCGCGACCGAGGAGCCCGGACCCACGGGCCTCGCCGCGCTGCCCGGCCCCGGCCTGGTCGTCCAGAACACCGGCGACGTCGCCCGCCTGCTCAACCACGGCAGCCAGCACCACGTCGGCGACCCCCTCTACGACCGCTACGCCTACTCCACCCGCACCGGCCCGGCCACGGGGATCCCCGACAACCACTTCGGCCTGATCCGCCCGGACGGCACGGTCACCGAACGCGGCGTGATCGTCCCCCGGGGCGCGGGCTCGCTGGGTGACGTGGCGTGGGCCGCGTCGGCGGGCGACGCCGTGGAGAGCCTGAGCGTGATCAGGGGCCCGGTCGAGATCCGCGCCCACCGCGTCGCGCCGGGCTCCCCGGTCCGCCAAACCGGCTGGGCCCTCACTTCGGCGACCCCCGAAGCCCTCACCCCGGCGGGCGGCCCGGCAGGCGACGAGGTGCGCGGGGGTGGCCACGCCGTCGGCCTGCGCGACGGTGACGGGCTGGTCTCCGCGTTGGTGGCCGTACGGGGTTACGCGCGGGCCTTCGTCGCCGACGACCCGGAGGGGACGGCGTTCGGCGCGCCCGCGCGGGTGCCCGTGCTGGAGGGGGTGGCCGAGGACGGCTGGGCGATCAGCGCGGCCGTGCTCGGCGGCGACGGGACCGGCGTGCCCTCGGCGGCGGTGGCGTCCGACGCCGTCACGCTGACCTGGCCCGACGACACCCGTCACACCTTCACCCTCGGCGAGCCCACCGGCTGACCGCCCACGACGAGCGGGATTCCGCGGCGATCAGGGCTCCGCGACGATCGGGGCTCCGCGTCAGGACAGGAAGGCGCGGAGGAGGGCCGCCGTGCCCTCCAGGTGTTCGGCCATCGCGCGGCGGGCCGCGTCCGGGTCGCCGGACAGGATGGCGTCCACGATGGCCTGGTGCTGGGCGGCGGCGTGGTCGATGTTGACCTGGAGCATCGGGATCGCGTTCAGCAGGTCGCTCACCCGCGACCGCGCGTCCGCGCAGGCCGTGGCGAGCAGCGTGGAGCCGGTCAGCTCGGCGATCGACAGGTGGAAGGCCGTGTCGAGGCGCCGGTAGTCCGTCAGCGGGGCCTCGTTCAGCTCGGTCAGCCGGCGCAGCAGCAGGGCCCGCTTGTCGGGGGTGAGCTCGGTGGCGGCCAGCACCTGGGCCGCGCCGGACTCGACCGCGAGGCGGAAGGTGAGCGCGTCCGACAGCTCGGCCATGCCCATCTCGACCACCGCCTGACGCAGCTCGCCCGCGTCGGGTTTCGGGGGGACGTAGGTGACGAACGCGCCGCCGTAACGACCCCGCCGTACGTCGAGATAGCCCGCGTCCTGGAGGGCGCGGATGGCCTCGCGCAGGGTGACCCGGCTGATCCCGAGCCGTACGGCGAGCTCCCGCTCGGGCGGCAGTTTGTCGCCGTAGGCGACCACGCCCAGCTTGATCGCCTGGAGCAGCCGCTCCACGGTCTCCTCGAAGGCGTTGCCCGCCCTGACCGGGCGCAGCACCGTCATCAAACGCGCCGACTCGTCCAAGGTGTCCTCAGGTCTTGACAACCGATCCCGCCATGCACATCAATGGTCTGAGACTAGCCCAATCAACGGGAAAGCGCTTCAGACCAGATCGGAGCGACCGAGCGTGAGCGAACGAGCGAGCACCGGGTTCCTGTCCGTCGAGGAGTTGCGCGACGAGGTCGCGGCGGGCCGGATCGACACCGTGCTGCTCGCCCTCGCCGACATGCAGGGCAGGTTGCAGGGCAAACGGCTCTCCGCGCGGTACTTTCTGAACGAGGTGCTGCATCACGGCTCCGAGGGCTGCAACTACCTGCTCGCCGTCGACGTCGACATGAACACCGTCTCCGGCTACGACATGTCCTCCTGGGACCGAGGCTACGGCGACTTCGCCATGAGACCCGACCTCTCCACGCTGCGCAGAGTCCCCTGGCAGGACGGCACCGCGCTGGTCATGGCCGACCTGACCTGGGAGGACGGCTCCGACGTCACCGCCTCGCCGCGCCAGATCCTGCGCCGCCAGCTCGCCCGCCTGGCCGAGCGCGGCCTGGCCGCCTACGTCGGCACCGAGCTGGAGTTCATCGTCTACGAGGACAGCTACGAGCAGGCGTGGCAGCGCGCCTACCGCGACCTGTCCCCCGCCAACCTCTACAACGTCGACTACTCCCTCCTCGGCACCGCCCGCGTCGAGCCGCTCCTGCGCCGCATCAGACAGGGCATGGAGGGCGCCGGCATGTACGTCGAGTCGGCCAAGGGCGAGTGCAACCTCGGCCAGCACGAGATCGCCTTCCGCTACGACGAGGCGCTGCGCACGTGCGACAACCACTCGATCTACAAGAACGGCGCCAAGGAGATCGCCGCCCAGGAGGGCCGGTCGATCACCTTCATGGCCAAGCCGAACCACCGCGAGGGCAACTCCTGCCACATCCACATCTCCCTGCGCAGCCTCGACGGCGACCCGGTCATGGCGGGCGAGGGGCCGTACGGGCTGTCGCCGCTCGGCGCGCGCTTCATCGCCGGCCAGCTCGCCTGCCTGCGCGAGCTCACCCTCCTGTACGCCCCCAACATCAACTCCTACAAGCGCTACGTGCCGGGCAGCTTCGCCCCCACGGCGGTCAAGTGGGGCGTCGACAACCGCACCTGCTCGCTCAGGCTGGTGGGTCACGGCCAGTCGTTGCGGGTGGAGAACCGGGTGCCGGGCGGCGACGTCAACCCGTACCTGGCGGTGTCGGCGTTGATCGCGGCCGGGCTGCACGGCATCGACCAGGAGCTGCCGCTGGAGGACGCCTTCCCCGGCAACGCCTACGACTCCGGCGCCGAGACCGTGCCGCACACGCTGCGGGACGCGCTCGCGCTGTTCGAGGGGTCGAAGCTGGCCAGGGGGACGTTCGGCGAGGACGTGGTCGAGCACTACGCGAACAACGCGCGCGTGGAGCTGGCCGCCTTCGACGCGGCGGTGACGGACTGGGAGCTGTTCCGTGGTTTCGAGCGAATGTGACGGTAGGGCATGAAGATCGTTAATCCGGCGACCGAAGAGGTCATCGCCGACGTCGAGCTCGCCGACGCGGCCGAGGTCGACCG
This sequence comes from Nonomuraea sp., assembly GCA_013362835.1. Next base: position 16,196 of record JABFVJ010000103.1, read on the forward strand.
GGCGGTGGAGCGGGCCGCGAAGGCGTACCCGGCCTGGCGGGAGGTCTCGCCGGGCGACCGGGCGCGGCTGCTGCGCCGCTTCGCCGACCTGGTGGACGCGCACGCCGACGAGCTGGCCCGGCTGGAGCTGGCCAACGCCGGTCACCCGATCGGCAACGCGCGCTGGGCGGCCGGGGCCGTACGCGACGTGCTGCACTTCTACGCCGCCGCGCCCGAGCGCAACCACGGCAAGCAGATCCCGGTGCCCGG
>JABFVJ010000437.1 GCA_013362835.1 Nonomuraea sp.
CGGGCAGCGGCGCGCGGGGGCCGGGACCGAGGCGGGCCAGGAGCAGGGCGCGACGGCGCCGGTAACGCAGGCGGGCGGCGCGGATGTGCCGGTCGTAGTCGTGGGTCTCGATCAGCCTGGCGAGGACGAGCTGGCCCAGCACCTCCGTGTGGGCGTCGGCGTGCAGCTTGGCCTCCGCGACCGGGCCCACGAGGGCGGGCGGCACGGCCATCCAGGCCAGGCGCAGCGCCGGGGCCAGCGACTCGGAGGTGGTGCCGCAGTACACGACCTGATCGGGGGAGGCGCCCTGGAGCGCGCCCACCGGACGCCGGTCGTAGCGGAACTCGCCGTCGTAGTCGTCCTCGATGACCGGGCCGCCCCATTCGCGCAGTTCGCGGCGGCGCTGGGGATGCAGGGGGACACCGGTCGGGTACTGGTGGGCCGGGGTGAGGACGGCGGCGGCCACTTCAGGGGTGAGGGTTTCGGTACGCGCGCCGCGCTCGTCCACGGGGAGGGGGACGAGCGTGCGCCCGGCCCGGCGCAGGACCTCGCGGTAGAAGTCGTGGCCCGGGTCCTCCATGGCGATCGGGCCCTCGCCGAGCACTGTGGCCAGCAGGTTGAGCGACTGGACGAATCCCGTGGTGATCACGATCCGGTCGGGGGTCGTCAGGACGCCGCGGGTCCTGCCCAGGTAGCCGGCGAGCGCGGTCCGCAACTCGATCCTGCCCCGGGGATCGCACGGGCCGAACACCTCGGCGGGCGCGGTGGCGAGCACGTGACGGGTGGCCCGCAACCAGGCCCGCGCGGGAAACGCGGACACGTCGGGCTGCCCCGGCCGCAGATCATGCCGCACCGGCACGCCGGACACGTCGGTTATGTCGGCCACAAGGGACGTGGCCGGCGAGGCGGGGCGCGACGGCCCCGGAGGCGCGGGCGGCGTGTCGTGGCGGAGGCGGGCGACAGCGGCCTCGGCACCCGAGCCGGGGCGGGGAGTGGCGGTGGTTTCGGTGCCTGAGCCGGGGTGGGTGGTCAGGTGGCCCTCTTCGGTGAGCTGGTCGTAGGCGGCGGTCACCGTGCCGCGCGCGAGGCCCAGCTCGGCCGCGAGCGCGCGGGACGAGGGCAGCCGGGTGCCGGGCGGCAGCCGGCCGTCCCTGATCGCGGCGCGCAGCGCGTCCTCCAGGCCGCGCCGCCGCCCGCGCGCGGGGTCGATCTCCAGATGCAGGTCCACGCCGTGACCGGCCCAATCTTTCGGCACAGAACCGGATCTTATGACTGGTCCGGTTGTTGGCTAACGTCGTGGGCGTACCGCGAAAGGATTCCTGTCATGCTCGTGATCGCCCACCTCAGCGACATCCACATCGGCGGCTCCGACCGGTCGGTCGAGCGCGCCGACGCCGTCCTGCGCTACCTGGACGCCCTCCCCTACGACTTCGACGCGGTGCTCGTCAGCGGCGATCTCGCCGACCACGGGCTGGCGGAGGAGTACGAGCAGGTGCGCAAGCTGCTGACCTCGCGCCACCCGGTCCTCGTCTGCCCCGGCAACCACGACGACCGTACGGAGTTCCGCCGGGTGCTGCTCGGCGAGGAGCCCGCGACCGGGCCGATCAACCGCGTCCACCGCACCGCCAAGGCCCTGTACGCGCTCTGCGACTCCACCATTCCCGGCAAGGCCGGCGGCCGGATGGACGACGAGACGCTGACCTGGCTGGAAGGCGTGCTGGACGGGGAACGTGAGCTGCCGGTGTTCGTGGTCTTCCACCACCCGCCGGTCCTCCTCCACTCGCCGGTCGACACGATCATGCTCGACCGCCCGGAACCGCTCGCCGAGCTGGTGTCGCGGCATCCCAACGTGGCCGCCGTCCTGGTCGGCCACGCGCACACGGCCGCGGTCTCGACGTTCGCGGGCCGCCCGCTGCTGGCGGCCCCGGGCGTGGTGTCCACGCTGAAACTGCCGTGGGAGGGCGCGACGACGCTGGACGACTGCGCCGACTACGCCCTCCCGCCGGGGATCGTCTTCCACGTCCTGGACGACACGGGGCGGCTGACCACCCACCACCGCGTCGTCCAGGCCGGCCCTACCGCTGGGTGAGCTTGACGAACGTCACCGAGTACGCCGGGAAGTCGTAGGCGAAGGCCGAGGAGAAGCCGTTCACCCGCCGCTCGACCGGCGCGATCGTCTCCGGGGCCGCGATCGAGTTGACGTCGGCCGGCTGCCCGGTCAGCGAGGTCACGGTCGCCGTCGGCAGGACGCGGGCCGAGCCGAGGTCCACGCTGCCGCGTACGGCCGTGCCCTGGGCGTTGACGACCTTGAGCGTCACGGTCTTCCCGTCCTTGGAGACCACCTGGTACAGCGGCTCCACGGTGGCGCTGTCGACGAAGTCGTTGACCTTGACGCCGTCCAGCCAGGTGGTGATCCGGCGGCCTGACACCTGGACCTTGAGCCGGTAGTCGCGGCCGGTCTCGACCGTGGTGGCCGAGGTCGCCACGGACGACTTGGCCCCGTTGACCGCCTTCTCGATCGCGGACTGGGTGTTGTTCCAGCCGCCGACGTTCCACCAGTAGTAGTTGCCGGTGTCCTTGACGCCGAACATCACCAGGAAGCCCTCGGACCCGGCGGTCTTGCGGGCGGTCACCTCCATCGTGTAGTCCGACCAGTCCGCCGAGCCGGCCGTGGACCTGGCGTCCTCGACCTGGGCCGTCTGCGTGTACGCGCCGTCCTGGACGGCCCACGTCCCGGCGCCCGGCGTCCACTTGCCGGATCCGGCGGAGAAGTCGTCGGCCAGCAGCGCGGTCCCGTCGGCCGCGGTGACCTTGACGTCGTCGTACCTGACCTGGGTGTTCCAGGAGCCGAGGCCGATCCCGCCCTGGATGCCGGCCACCGGCTGCGCCTCGCCCTTGAAGGAACTGGGCAGCACCCGGTCGCCGACGTTCGTGGAGAACAGCCGCTGGACGTGGTAGCTGGGCGACCCGTACGCCTGGTCGTTGTCGAACCAGATCAGGTCGGGCGTCCAGTCCACGTAGTCCACGTTGGCCAGCAGCGGCGCGTACGAGGCCAGCTCCACCACGTCGGAGTTCCGTTCGAGACCGGTGATGTACGACGCCTCGGCCAGCGCGTTGCCGAACGTGCTGCCCTGCGAGGCGTACTCGCCGACGAACACCTTCGGGCCGGTGCGGTCGTAGGCGTCGTAGCGGTGGTTGTTGGCCAGGAACCAGCTCGGGCTGTTGTAGTAGTGCTCGTCGACCAGGTCGGCCTTCTGGTCGCGGGCGAACTGCCACATCCGGTCGAACCAGGCGCCCTGCGACGTCTGACCCGAGTTACTGATGATCTTGATGTTGGGGTACTTCGCCCTGACCGCGTCGGCGAACTTGGGGTAGTTCGTGAAGAACTCCTGGTAGATCTCCTCGTTCCCGAGCCCGATGTAGTCCAGGCCGAACGGCTTCGGATGCCCGAGCGCCGCCCGCTTCGCGCCCCACTCGGAGGTGACCGGGCCGTTGGCGAACTCGATCAGGTCCAGCGTGTCCCGCACCCACCGGGCCAGCTTGGCCTCGTCGGTCAGCGGCCGGTTCTCGCCGCAGCCGTTGACGCCCACCGACAGCACCGGCAGCGCCTCGGCGCCGATGTCCTCGGCGAACTGGAAGTACTCGTAGTAGCCGATGCCGTAGGACTGGTTGTAGCCCCAGAAGTTGAAGTTCGTCGGCCGCTCCTCGACCGGGCCGATCGTCTCCTTCCACTGGTAGATGCGCCGCCGGTCCTGCTTGTCCGAGTAGGGGTCGTAGGTGCCGACGTTGGTCACGCAGCCGCCGGGGAAGCGCAGGAAGCGCGGTTCGAGGTCGGCGATCATCTTCGCCAGGTCCGTCCGCATGCCGTGGCCCTTGAACGTCCGGTGCGGGAACAGCGAGACCATGTCCAGGTCGGTGCGCCCGGCGGGCGCCTGGACGACGAGCCGGCCCGCGTCGGTGGTGGCCGAGGCGGTGAACGACGCCTGGTACTTCGCCCAGCCGCCCGCCTTGATCCGCAGCGTGGCGGTGCCGAGCACGGTCGTGCCGTCCTCGGCGGTGACGGTCAGCGGGGCGTCGTCGGCGCGCCTGGCCCACAGCGACAGGTCGTACCGCTCGCCGGCCTTCAGCGGCAGGCCGCGGTTGAAGCCGGCGTTGCTCGCCCCGGCCGTGCCGTCGCCGGTCACGTCGAGGCGCAGGTAGTTGCGGTTGTTGTCGTTCAGGGGCTGGTCGCCGGTGACCGTGAGGGTGGCGCTCGCGCCGCGTTCGGTCTTGGTCCAGGCGGTCAGGCCGGTGTAGGTGCGCTCGTCGGTGGCGTTGAACTCGAACGAGCGGTTCTGGACGAGCTCGGCGTACAGGCCGCCGTCGGCCGCGTGGTTGATGTCCTCGTAGAAGACGCCGTACAGGTTGGGGCTGACCTTGGTTCCGGGTGCCTTGGCGTCCACGGTGAGCTTGCCGGAGGTGTAGCCCTCGACGCGGAACTTGGTGGCGGCGGTGCCGGTGACGAGCTTGCCGTCCTCGACGGAGACGTTGCGGCCGCCGGAGGAGAGGACGACCTTGCCGCCGCCCGCGTCCTTGAGCTGGAACACCGAGGCGTTCGCGCCCAGCCGTACCTTGTCGCCCGCCTCCAGGTACTTCCCGGTCGCGAGGTCCTTCAGCGCGAGCCCGCCGTCGCGGGCCTCGGGGGTCACGGCCAGGCTGGTCATCGGCGCCTTCGCCGAGGCCCGCACCACACCCGCCCGGTCGGCGGTCAGGTACGGCGTCGCCGCCGCGCGCAGCGTGAACGGCCCCTCCGGCGTGACGGGCCCGCCCTCGGCGGCCTTGATCGCGACGTAGTCGAAGTCGGCCCGCATCGACGTGCCGTTCTGGGCCGACAGGCCGAACAGGCCGAGCTGCCTGACCTGGAGTTTCGCGGTCGTCCTGGTCGCCTGGACCCAGGCGGAGCCGTCCCAGTAGGAGGAGACGAACTCGTCGCCGGTCCTGGCCAGCTTGACGATCTCGCCGGTCGAGCCGGGCCGCGCCGCGAAGCCCGAGGTGAAGGCGGCGCCGACCTCGGTGGCGGTCTCGATCACCGGGCCGCCGGCGAAGCCGACGTGCGCGAGCCCGGCGCGTACGTAGTTGTCCCAGTCCTGCCAGGCCAGCAGGCCCGCGCTCTGGTAGTCCAGCGCCACCGGCGCGCTGACCTTGGCGACGACCTCGAAGTCGCCGTCGGGGACGTCCACGAGGAAGAGGTTCCTGGCCGTGTTCGTGCCCTGGTGGGTGTCGCCGGCGAGGGTGTCGAGGTGGAGCGCGCCGCCCGACAGCGACCAGCGGGTGGGGTCCGGGGCCAGCACCGTCCAGTCCTGGCCGAGCGTGGAGCCGTCGAACTGGTCGACGACGGCGCCTTCGGGGATCGGGTCGGCCGCCGCCGTCGCGGCAGGGGCCGTGAGCAGGCCCGCCGCTAACAGCGTGGCCAGGACGAGTCGCTTCATGGGGGGTGCTCCTCGGGTCGGAGAATGTTAGCGCTAACAAACCAAGTGAACGCTAACATCGGCGATCCGCGACAAGTTAAGGTCCGGATACGCCCCACGTCAAGGGTTGCTCGGCGTGACCCGACCGTAATCGTGCAGCCCCTTGACGGAGGCCGTTGTTAACGTTCACAGTCGTGGCCAAGCCAGGAAGAAAGAGCGGCCTTGAAGGCGCCCGGGGGAGGCCCGTGGTGCCCGCGGCGCTCGTCACGCGCGTCAGCTCGGTCCGACGGGACCGGCCAGGCCCCGGAAGTAGGGAGGCGCCGGCAGCCGCATTCCGGTTGTTAGCGCTCACATGAGAAGGGAACCCCCCACGTGTTGAAGAGGATCTCGGCGTTGGTGCTCGCCGGGCTCACCGCGATGTCGGTGGCGAGCTGTGGCGGCGGCAGTGGCAGTGGCGGTTCCGGCGGCGGCGACGGGTCGATCACCATGGGCTTCGCCCAGGTCGGCGCGGAGAGCGGCTGGCGTACCGCGAACACCAAGTCCGTGCAGGACTCGGCCAAGAACGCGGGCGTCACGCTCAAGTTCTCCGACGCCCAGCAGAAGCAGGAGAACCAGATCAAGGCCATCCGCTCCTACATCCAGCAGAAGGTGGACGTCATCGCCTTCTCGCCGGTGGTGGAGTCGGGCTGGGACACGGTGCTCAAGGAGGCCAAGGACGCGAAGATCCCGGTCATCCTGACCGACCGCGCGGTCGACTCCAAGGACACCTCGCTCTACAAGACCTTCCTCGGCTCGGACTTCGTCAAGGAGGGCGAGAAGGCCGGCGAGTGGCTGGTCAACGAGTACAAGGACTCCAAGGACCCGGTGAACATCGTCGAGCTCCAGGGCACGACGGGTTCGGCGCCGGCCAACGACCGCAAGGCGGGCTTCGCCAAGCTCATCTCGGCCGACCCCAAGTTCAAGGTGATCGCCTCGCAGTCGGGTGACTTCACCAGGGCCAAGGGCAAGGAGGTCATGGAGGCGTTCCTGAAGTCCAACCCGGACATCGACGTGCTGTACGCGCACAACGACGACATGGGCCTGGGCGCGATCGAGGCGATCGAGGGCGCGGGCAAGGTGCCGGGCAAGGACATCAAGATCATCACCGTGGACGCCGTCAAGGACGGCATGCAGGCCCTGGCCGACGGGAAGATCAGCTACATCGTCGAGTGCTCCCCGCTGCTCGGCCCGCAGCTGATGGACCTGGCCAAGAAGGTCGTCAAGGGCGAGCAGGTGCCGGCCCGCGTGGTGACCGAGGAGACCACGTTCACGCAGGAGCAGGCCAAGCAGGCCCTGTCCAGCCGTCAGTACTGATCGCACGGGCCGGGCCGCGGCCCGGCCCCTTTTCACCCGGAGGGGGAGGCGCATGGCCGCACCCGCGCCGGTCCTGACGATGAGCGGGATCGGCAAACAGTTTCCCGGGGTCACGGCCCTGGACGGCGTGGACCTGCGGCTGCTGCCCGGCGAGGTGCACGCGCTCATGGGCGAGAACGGCGCGGGCAAGTCCACCTTGATCAAGGTGCTGACCGGCGTGTATCCCGCCGACGCGGGCACGATCGAGCTGGCCGGCCGTACGGTCTCGTTCGGCAGCCCGGCCGAGGCGCAGCACGGCGGCATCAGCACGGTCTACCAGGAGGTCAACCTCTGCCCCAACCTGTCGGTGGCCGAGAACATCTTCATCGGCCGCGAGCCGCGCAGGCTGGGGCGCATCGACTGGAAGCGCATGCGCGCGAGGGCGCATGAGCTGCTGGCCAGGCTGGACCTGAGCCTCGACGTGTCGGCGCCGCTGTCGGCGTACTCGCTGGCGATCCAGCAGATGGTGGCCATCGCGCGGGCGATCGACATCGACGCGCGGGTGCTGATCCTGGACGAGCCCACCTCCAGCCTGGACGCCGACGAGGTGCGCCAGCTCTTCCGGGTGATGCGGCGGCTCAAGGAGGAAGGCATCGCCATCCTCTTCGTCTCCCACTTTCTCGACCAGATCTACGAAATTTCGGACCGTATGACGATTCTTCGCAACGGTCGGCTCGTCGGCGAATACCTCACCCGCGAGCTTCCCCAGATCGAGCTGGTCGCCAAGATGATCGGCCAGGAGCTGGCCGCGCTCGAACGCCTGCACGGCGAGGCCAAGGTCTTCGACCGGCCGCTCGTCGAGGCGCGCGAGCTGGGCCGTACCGGGGCGGTCGAGCCGTTCTCGATCACCATCCACGAGGGCGAGGTCGTGGGGCTGGCCGGGCTGCTCGGCTCGGGGCGTACGGAGGTCGCGCGCCTGCTGTTCGGGGCCGACCACGCGAGCACCGGCGAGGTGGCGATCGGCGGCGAGCCCACCGCGCTGCGCACGCCGCGCACGGCGATGAACCACAAGATCGCCTTCTGCTCCGAGAACCGCAAGGAGGACGGCCTGATCCCCGACCTCACCGTCCGCGAGAACATCATCCTGGCCCTCCAGGCCACCCGGGGCTGGACCAGGCCGGTGCCCCGCGAGCAGCAGGACGAGCTGGTCGGCAAGTACGTCAAGGCCCTGAAGATCAGCCCGCCCAACCCCGAGCACCTGGTGCGCAACCTGAGCGGCGGCAACCAGCAGAAGGTGCTGCTGGCCCGCTGGCTCATCCTGGAGCCGCGGCTGCTCATCCTCGACGAGCCCACCCGGGGCATCGACGTCGGGGCCAAGACCGAGATCCAGCGGCTGGTCGCCGAACTGTCGGAGGGAGGCATGGCGGTGCTGTTCATCTCCGCCGAGCTGGAGGAGGTCCTGCGGCTCAGCCACAAGGTCGAGGTGCTGCGCGACCGCCGCCTGGTGGCCGAGCTGCCCAACGACGACGACCTGAGCACGGACGTGCTGCTGGAGACGATCGCGAGCGGGGGGCGGGCCTGATGCGGCGGCTGCTCTGGCCGGCGGTGGTGCTCGTACTGCTGCTGGCCCTGAACGTGTTCTTCACCCCGAGCTTCTTCTCGATCCAGGTCAGGGACGGCCACCTGTACGGCAGCCTGATCGACATCCTGCGCTTCGGCGCGCCGCTGATCCTGGTCTCGCTCGGCATGACGCTGGTCATCGCGACCGGCGGCATCGACCTGTCGGTCGGCTCGGTGGTGGCGATCTCGGGCGCGCTCGCGTGCCTGCAGATCAGCGACGACGCCGGCGTGTTCACCGCCGTGGCGCTCGCGCTCGGACTGTGCCTGGTGCTCGGCGCCTGGAACGGGTTCCTGGTCGCGGGGGCGGGCATCCAGCCGATCATCGCCACGCTGATCCTCATGGTGGCCGGGCGGGGCCTGGCCCAGCTCATCACCGACGGGCAGATCATCACGGTCAACGACTCGTCGTACAAGCTGATCGGCGGCGGGTATCTGCTGGCCGTGCCGTTCGGGGTGCTGCTGGTGCTGGCCGTGCTGCTGGTCACCGCGTTCCTGACGCGGCGGCTGGCGCTCGGCATGCTGATCGAGTCGGTCGGCGGCAACGCCGAGGCGAGCAGGCTCGCGGGCATCAGGTCGCGCGGGATCATCATCATGGTCTACGCCTTCGCCGCGCTGTGCGCCGGCATCGCCGGGCTGATGATCAGCTCGAACGTCTCCAGCGCCGACGGCAACAACGCCGGCCTGTGGATCGAGCTCGACGCCATCCTCGCCGTCGTGATCGGCGGCACGTCGCTGTCCGGCGGGCGGTTCTCGCTCGGCGGGACCGTGCTCGGGGCGCTCATCATCCAGACGCTCACCACGACGATCTACTCCATCGGCGTGCCGCCCGAGACGACCCTGCTGTTCAAGGCGCTGGTCGTGGCGGCGGTCTGCCTCATCCAGTCGCCGAAGTTCCGCGAGAAGGCCTTCCGGAGACGCGGCCGGAGCTCGCTGCCCACCCCGGTCACTGAAGAGAAAGTGCGGGTGACCACGTGACCACCATGACCGTCGGCCGCGTCGCGCTGCCGGCCAAGTATCTGCCCGTGCTCGTCACCGGGTGCCTGTTCGTGGCGATGTTCGTCGTGGGCGGCATCCGCTACGAGGGGTTCGCGAGCGGGCAGGTGATCCTCAACGTCTTCATCGACAACGCCTTCCTGCTGGTGGTGGCGGTCGGGATGACGTTCGTGATCCTGACCGGGGGCATCGACCTGTCGGTGGGGTCGGTGGTGGCGCTGTCGACGATGATCTCGGCGTCGCTGATGGCGGGGCCGGGGTGGCCGCCGTACCTGGTGGTGCCGCTGGTGCTGGCCGTCGGGTCCGGGCTCGGGCTGCTGATGGGCTACATCGTGCACGCCTTCGACATCCAGCCGTTCATCGTGACGCTGGCCGGGATGTTCCTGGCGAGAGGGCTGTGCTACACGATCGGCACGGACTCGATCCCGATCGAGGACCCGACGTTCACGGCGTTCGCGCAGACCAGGATCGACCTGTTCGCCGACCTGTGGATCTCGCCGAGCGTGATCATCGCGGTGGTGGTGGTGCTGGCGGCGGCGTACGTGCTGCACTACACGAAGCTCGGCCGGTCCGTCTACGCGACGGGCGGCAGCGAGCAGTCCGCGCTGCTCATGGGCCTGCCCGTGGGCCGGACGAAGATCACGGTCTACACGATCAGCGGCTTCTGCTCGGCGCTCGGCGGCGTGCTGCTGTCGTTCTACATGCTCTCCGGCTACGGCCTGCACGCCGTGGGCATGGAGCTGGACGCCATCGCCGCGGTCGTCATCGGCGGCACGCTGCTGACGGGCGGCAGGGGCTTCCTGTTCGGAACCGTGCTGGGGGTGCTCGTCCTCGGCCTGATCCAGACGGTCATCAGCTTCGAGGGCACGCTCAGCTCGTGGTGGACGAAGATCTTCATCGGCCTCCTGCTGTTCGTGTTCATCGTGCTGCAACGGCTGTTCTCGGCGCGAGCACGCCGCTGACCTGCGAGGAGACGCCGCTGAAAGTTACCTAAAGGTTTCCGTCAGGTTATGCTCAACCGTTGACATAGACTTTGTTAGCGATAACAATCGGCGAGGACGAAGCGCGAACTTTGTTCTGATTCATCACGTTCTGTGATCGAAATCTCGGCTCTATCGGCAGTTAACGCTCACATGCCGCTGCCGCAACCCCCATCGCAAGGAGTGCCACATGAGGTTGGGACGTATCGGGGGCGTGGTGTCCGCCATCGCGCTCGCCGCGACCATGACGGCCTGCGGCTCCAGCCAGAAGACCGTCGACGCCGCCCCCACCGGCTCGGCCGCCGCCGGCAACGCCGGCGCCCTGATCGGCGTCACGATGCCCACGAAGTCGTCGGAACGGTGGATCCACGACGGCGACAACGTCAAGCAGCAGCTCGAGAAGCTGGGCTACAAGGTCGACCTGCAGTACGCGGAGAACGACATCCCCACGCAGGCCAACCAGATCGAGAACCAGATCACCAAGGGCGCCAAGCTCCTGATCATCGCCTCGATCGACGGCACCGCGATCACGTCGCAGCTGCAGCAGGCCGCCGACGCGAAGATCCCGGTCATCGCCTACGACCGCCTGATCCGCAACAGCCCGAACGTCGACTACTACGCCACGTTCGACAACTTCAAGGTCGGCGTGCAGCAGGCGACCTCGCTGCTCAAGGGCCTCGGCGTCGAGGACGGCAAGAAGGGCCCGTTCAACGTCGAGCTGTTCGGCGGCTCGCCCGACGACAACAACGCCACGTTCTTCTGGAACGGCGCCATGTCGGTGCTCCAGCCGAAGATCGACGACGGCACCCTGGTGATCAAGAGCGGCCAGAAGGACTTCAAGACCGCCGCCATCCTCCGCTGGGACCCGGCCACCGCGCAGAAGCGCATGGAGGACATCCTCACCAAGACCTACGCCGGTGGCACCAAGGTCGACGGCGTGCTGTCCCCGTACGACGGCCTGTCCATCGGCATCCTGTCGGCGCTCAAGAGCTCCGGCTACGGCACCAGCGGCCAGCCCTACCCGGTCGTGACCGGCCAGGACGCCGAGCTCGCCTCGGTCAAGTCGATCATCGCCGACGAGCAGTACTCGACCATCTTCAAGGACACCCGCAAGCTCGCCGAGCAGACGGTGAAGATGGCCGACGCCGTGCTCAAGGGCGGCCAGCCCGAGGTGAACAACACCAAGGACTACGACAACGGCAACAAGATCGTCCCCTCGTACCTGCTCGACCCGGTGATCGTGGACAAGGGCAACTACAAGGAGATCATCGTCGGCGGCAACTACTACACCGAGGACCAGCTCAAGTAAGGGCTCGCCCCGGAGGACCACCGGTCCTCCGGGGCTCTCCTTCAACCTGAGCGAGGGGCATATGACCGAGCACATCTTGCGGATGAGCGGGATCACCAAGACGTTCCCCGGTGTCAAGGCGCTGCAGGACGTCAACCTGGACGTCCGGCGCGGTGAGATCCACGCCATCTGCGGCGAGAACGGCGCCGGCAAGTCGACGCTGATGAAGGTGCTGTCCGGGGTCTACCCGCACGGCGACTACGAAGGCGAGATCACCTTCGAGGGCAGGCGCTGCGAGTTCTCCGGCATCCGCGACAGCGAGCACGCCGGGATCGTCATCATCCACCAGGAGCTGGCGCTCAGCCCGCAGCTGTCGATCGCGGAGAACATCTTCCTCGGCAACGAGCGCGCCAAGCGCGGTTTCATCGACTGGAACCGCACCAACTTCGAGGCGGGCGAGCTGATGAAGCGCGTCGGCCTGCAGGAGAACCCGACCACCACGGTCTCCGACATCGGCGTCGGCAAGCAGCAGCTCGTCGAGATCGCCAAGGCGCTGTCGAAGGAGGTGAAGCTGCTCATCCTCGACGAGCCCACCGCGGCGCTCAACGACGACGACTCGGCCCACCTGCTCGACCTGCTGCGCGGCCTGCGGGACCAGGGCATCACCTGCGTGATCATCTCCCACAAGCTCAACGAGGTGACCGCCATCGCCGACTCCGTCACGATCATCCGTGACGGCCGGACGATCGAGACCCTCGACATGGCCACCGACCACGTCACCGAGGACCGGATCATCTCCGGCATGGTCGGCCGCGCCCTCGACAACCGGTTCCCGCCGCACGAGTCGACGATCGGCGAAGAGGCCCTGCGCGTCGAGGACTGGACCGTCTACAGCCCGAGCCAGCCCGGCAGGAAGGTCGTGGACGGCGCGTCGCTCACCCTGCGCAGGGGCGAGATCGTCGGCCTGGCCGGCCTGATGGGCGCCGGGCGCACCGAGCTGGCGATGAGCCTGTTCGGCCGCACGTACGGCGTGCACATCTCCGGCAAGGTCTTCAAGGACGGCAAGCCGATCGAGATCCGCAACGTGCAGGACGCGATCAACCACGGCCTCGCCTACGCCACCGAGGACCGCAAGCGGTACGGCCTCAACCTCATCGAGGACATCAAGCGCAACATCAGCGCGGCCGGGCTCAAGGGCCTGGCCAGGCGCGGCTGGGTGAACGAGAACGAGGAATACAAGGTCGCCGAAGAGTTCCACAAGAGCATGAACATCAAGGCGCCGAGCGTCAACAGCGTCGTGGGCAAGCTGAGCGGCGGCAACCAGCAGAAGGTCGTGCTGTCGAAGTGGATCCTCACGCAGCCCGACGTGCTGATCCTCGACGAGCCCACCCGCGGCATCGACGTCGGCGCCAAGTACGAGATCTACACGATCATCAACCGCCTCGCCGACCAGGGCAAGGCCGTGCTGGTGATCTCCAGTGAGTTGCCTGAGCTGCTCGGCCTGTGCGACCGCATCTACACACTCTCGGAAGGTCGCATCACCGGCGAGGTTCCCCGCCAGGAGGCCACCCAGGAAAGCCTCATGCACCTCATGACCAAGGGACAGGAGTAGCTCCCATGAGCAGCATCACGCCCGCCGACGTGCAGGTCGGCGACCGGAGCGACGGGCCAGCGCCGCGGCAGCCCGGCCGGGTGTCGCTGGGCGGCCTGTCGCTGAACCTGCGTTCGAGCGGCATCTACATAGCCTTCGCGCTGATCATCGTGCTGTTCTCGGTGCTCACCGACGGCGCGTTGCTCCAGCCGCAGAACATCTCCAACATCATCGTCCAGAACTCCTACGTCCTGATCCTCGCGATCGGGATGATCCTGGTCATCATCGCCGGGCACATCGACCTGTCGGTCGGGTCGGTGGTGGCGGTCACGGGAGCGCTGGCCGCCGTGCTCATGGTGAACATGGGCATGCCGTGGCCGCTGGCCCTGCTGATCACGGTCGCCGCCGGCGCGCTCATCGGCGCCTGGCAGGGGTACTGGATCGCCTACTTCGGCATCCCCGCCTTCATCGTCACGCTGGCCGGCATGCTGCTGTTCCGCGCGCTGACCATGACCGTGCTGGGCAACCAGGGCATCGGCCCGTTCCCCGACCAGGTCCGTACGCTGGCCAACGGCTTCACCAACGGCTACTTCGGCAACGTGGGCCTCGGCCCGCTGGGCGGCGCCGACCTGTTCAGCCTGCTCATCGGCCTGATCGCGATCGGCGGCATGGTCGCCATGCAGTGGCGCACCCGTAACGCCCGCAAGGGTTACGGGCAGTCGGTCGAGCCGATGGCGCTGTTCGTGCTCAAGATGGTGGCCGGCGCCGCGCTGATCCTGTTCCTGATCGTGCAGCTCGCCCGCTTCAAGAACCTGCCGTGGGTGCTCGTGCTGCTGGCCGTGCTGGTGCTGGCGTACTCGCTGATGGCCAACCGCACGGTCTTCGGCCGGCAGATCTACGCCATCGGCGGCAACCTCCAGGCGGCGGTCATGTCCGGCGTCAAGGTCAAGTCGGTGGTCTTCTGGATCTTCGTCAACATGGGGGTCCTGTCGGCCATCGCCGGCATCATCTTCGCCGGCCGGCTCAACCAGGCGGGCCCGACCGCGGGCAACAGCTTCGAGCTGGACGCCATCGCGGCGGCCTTCATCGGCGGCGCGGCCGTCCAGGGCGGCGTCGGCAAGGTCGTCGGCGCCATCACCGGCGGCCTGATCATGGCCGTGATCAACAACGGCATGTCGCTCATCGGCTCGCCCAGCGAGCGCGTGATGCTCGTCAAGGGCGCCGTCCTGCTGGCCGCCGTCGCGTTCGACGTGTGGACCAAGCGCCGGGCGGGTGCCTCCCGCTGATCGCGGAGGGCGGATCGAAAGGAGAAACCGTGGGACCCACTCCCCAGCGCCGTTCGCCGGTCATGGCCGATGTGGCCAAGGAGGCGGGCGTGTCGCACCAGACGGTCTCACGGGTGCTCAACGACCACCCCAACGTCCGGGCCGACACCCGTGCCCGCGTGGAGGCGGCGATCACCCGGCTGGGCTACCGGCGCAACCTGGTGGCCCGCGCCCTGGTCACCAAGCGGTCGCGCACCCTCGGCGTGGTGAGCTTCGACACCACCCTGTACGGCCCCGCCAGCATGGTGTACGGCATCGAGCAGGCGGCGCGGACCGCGGGCTACTTCGTCAGCATCGTGAGCCTGAAGTCGATCGACACGGCCAGCGTCCGCGACGCGCTCGACTACCTGGCCGAGCAGAGCGTAGACGGGGTGGTGGTGGTCGCGCCGCAGCGCTCGGCCGCCTCCGCCCTGGAGAGCATGCCGGCCGGGGTGCCCGCCGTGGTCGTGGAGGGCGCCCACGGCGTCGACGTCTCGGCGGTCTGCATCGACCAGGTCGAGGGCGCCAGGCTCGCCACCCGGCACCTGCTCGACCTCGGCCACGAGACGGTCTGGCACGTCGCGGGGCCGCCCGACTGGCTGGAGACCGAGGGCCGCATCGAAGGCTGGCGGGCCGCGCTGGAGGAGGCGGGCCGCCCGGTGCCCGAGCCGCTGGCCGGCGACTGGAGCCCGCGCGCCGGTTACGAGGCGGGCAAGAGCCTGGCCAGGATGGACGAGGTCAGCGCGGTGTTCGCGGCCAACGACCAGATGGCCCTCGGGGTGCTGCGCGCGTTCAGCGAGCTGGGGGTGCCGGTCCCCGGCCGGATCAGCGTCGTGGGCTTCGACGACATCCCCGAGTCCGAGTTCTTCTCCCCGCCGCTCACCACGGTCAGGCAGGACTTCGACGTGGTGGGCCGCCACTGCATCGAGGTGCTGCTGCGGCAGATCGACGCCGGGCCGACGGCGTACGAGCGGCTGGTGGTGCGGCCGAGCTTCGTCGTCAGGTCCAGCACGGCACCCGCCGGATAGATGGATGATGGCATTGCGAACAGACAACCCCCTGGAGCCCAATGTGAACGCTAACAAATACGTGGTCGGAGTGGACTTCGGCACGCTGTCGGGGCGCGCGGTCGTCGTCCGCGTCTCCGACGGCGCCGAGTTGGGCAGCGCCGTCCACGAGTACGCCGACCGGGTCATCGAGCGTACGCTCCCCGGCACGGACATCAGGCTCGGCCCGGACTGGGCGCTGCAGTCGCCGCGTGACTGGCTCGACGTGCTGCGCCTGGCCGTGCCGCAGGCCGTCGCCGCCGCCGGGATCGAGCCCGCGGACGTGATCGGCGTCGGCACCGACTTCACCGCCTGCACCGTGCTGCCGACCACGGCCGACGGCACGCCCCTGTGTTTCGAGACCCCCGAGCTGCCGCACGCCTGGCCGAAGTTGTGGAAGCACCACGCCGCCCAGCCGCACGCCGACCGCATCAACGAGCTGGCCGCGCGCAGGGGCGAGAGCTGGCTGCCCCGCTACGGCGGCAAGATCTCTTCCGAGTGGGAGTTCGCCAAGGCCCTCCAGGTCCTTGAGGAGGCCCCCGAGGTGTACGCCAGGGCCGAGCGCTGGATCGAGGCCGCCGACTGGATCATCTGGCAGCTCTCGGGCGTGGAGAGCCGCAACATCTGCACGGTCGGCTACAAGGGTGTCTTCCAGGACGGAAGCTACCCCTCCGAAGACTTCCTCGCCGAGCTCAACCCCGGCTTCTCCGGCTTCGTGACCAAGCTCGCCACCGGCCAGGTCGGCGAGGAGACCGGCGGCGTGCGCCTGGCGCCGCTCGGCGGCCTGGCC
>JABFVJ010000096.1 GCA_013362835.1 Nonomuraea sp.
GCGGACACGGCCGGGTTCTTGACCGCGAACGTGCCGCCGAAGCCGCAGCACTCCTCCGCGCCGGGCAGCGGCACCAGCTCCAGACCTCGGACGTTCTGGAGCAGCCGGGTGGGCCGGTCGCCGAGGTGGAGCCCGCGCAGCGAATGACACGTCGGGTGATAGGTCACCCGGTGCGGGAAATATGCGCCGACGTCTTCCACTTTCAGGACGTCCAGCAGGAACTCGCTCAGCTCGTACACCTTGGGCACGACCTCGGCGACGGCCGCCGCGCCCTTGCTGCCCGGCTTGACCAGCTTCGGGTACTGCTCGCGCACCATGGCCGCGCACGACCCCGACGGCGCCACGACCGCGTCGTAACCGGCGAAGACCTCGGTGAACCGCCGGGCCAGCCGCACCCCGTCCGCGCGGTAGCCGGTGTTGACGTGCATCTGCCCGCAGCAGGTCTGGGCGGCGGGGAAGTCGACGTCGCAGCCGAGCCTGCGCAGCAGCGACACGACGGCCTTGCCGGTGCCGGGGAAGAGCGTGTCGTTCACGCACGTGATGAACAGGGCGACTCGCACGGCTCTCCTTCCAAGGAATGGTCCGACCACTGTATGGTCAGACCATACCCAACCGCACTCTGGCGAGCCAGCACCGGGGAGGCATCGGTGAAACGCACGCGCGCGTTCGAGGACGTGCTCGCGCAGATCGAGCGGCGCATCGCCGACGACGGACTGACCGTGGGCGACCGGCTGCCCGGCGAACGTCAGCTCGCCGAACAGCTCGGCGTCGGGCGCTCGTCCGTACGCGAGGCGCTGCGCGTGCTGGAGACGCTCGGCGTGGTGTCCTCGCAGGCGGGACGGGGTCCCGACGCGGGCGCGGTGCTGACCTCGCGCCCCGACACGGCGCTGACCGACCTGCTCAGGCTCAACCTGGGCCTGTCCACGCTGGAGCAGCGCGAGGTCATCGACGCGCGGCTGATGATCGAGCGCTGGTCGGCCGCGCGCGCGGCGGCCACGGGAGCGGGCACCGAGGCGCTGGCCGCCGCGATCGAGGGCATGGACCGGGCGGGCTCGGCCGAGGAGTTCGTGGAGCACGACACGGCCTTCCACTGCGCGATCGCGGACGCGTCGGGCAACCGGCTCATCGCCGCCGTCATGCGCTCACTCCGTGACGCGATGCGCAGGAACTCGGTCGAGGCGGTCGAGCGCCTGGGCGACACGTCCGGGCTGCGCGCCGACCACGAGCGCATCCGCGCGGCCATCGCGGCCGGCGCCGCCGACGAGGCGGAGAGGGCCGTCTCCGACCATCTGGCCCACGCCTACCCCGCCCTGTTCCCCGATCACTGACGCAGGTCGGCCTGCCGGCAGCCCGCGCCGGAACAGGTGCGCATCGCCTCAAGCCGGGCGTCCAGCGCGGCCAGCAGGCCCTGGTCGGCGGTGGCGGCGAGGTTGTCCAGCTCGTACGGATCCGCGTTCAGGTCGTAGAGCTGCCGCTCCCCCGTGTCGTAACGGGCATAGGTGTAGCGGTCGGTACGCAACGCCTGGTAGGCGGGCACCGGCGTCTGGGCCGCCGACGAGGAGTTGAGCGGCCTGTTGAACTCGACCAGCACGTTCGTCCGCCATTGTGCGGGTTTCGCGCCGCGCAGCAGCGGCACCAGCGACCGCCCCTCGGCGAACCCGGGCACGGTGGCCCCGCCCAGCTCGGCGATCGTCGGGCCGATGTCGACGGTGGAGCCCAGCCGGTCGATGGTGGAGCCCGGCTTGATCCCCGGCCCGCGCACCACGAACGGGACCTTGATGGCCTCCTCGAACGGCGTCGTCTTGCCCTGCCTGAGCCGATGCGTGCCGAGATGGAAGCCGTTGTCGGAGGTGAAGACGACGTAGGTGTTGTCGAGCTTGCCGGACGCGCGCAGCGCCTCCATCACCGTGCCGACCAGGTCGTCGACGCCCATCATCGACCGCAGCCTGCGGCGGTGGCGCTCGTCGACCGCGTTGACGTCCTGCTCGGTCATCGGCGGCAGCGAGCGCAGCCAGAGCGGCTCCTTGCTCACGTCGGCCTGGTTGAACGACGGCGTGCGCGGCGCGGTGACCTCGGGGAAGTCGGCGACGTGCCGGACGGCCGGGTTGGCCGGGTTGTGCGGGCCGATGGGCGCCAGGTAGAGGAAGAACGGCTCGCCGGCGCCGGAGATGAAGTCGCGGGCCTTCGCGGCCAGCACGTCGGACAGGTAGTCCTGCTCGGACCAGCCGTAGTCGTACAGGCTGCCGTTCTCGTTGAGGCGGTAGCCGTACTCCTCGTACAGCTTGCGGACGGGGACGGCCCATTCGTCCCAGCCGGGCGGCACGTACGCCTCGTCGGCGCTCTCCCCGGGATAGTGGTTGAGGAACTTGCCCAGCAGGCCGGTGCGGTAGCCGGCGTCCTTCATCCAGGTGCCGAGCGTGGAACGTTCCAGGGCGAGGGTGTGGAAGCGGTCGAAGCCGCCTTCGGGGGCGGTGTTGGTCAGGACGCCGTGGCTGTGGACGTACTGGGAGCGCAGGATCGACGTGCGCGACGGGCAGCACCAGGAGTTCGTGACGAAGAAGCGGTCGAAGGAGGCGCCCTGGCGGACCAGCTCGGAGGTGATGTTCGGGAAGTAGGGCAGCGTGCCGCTCTCCAGATCGTCGGCCACCACGAACACGATGTTCGGCCGCGAATCGCTCACGGCCATCGTCGGCTCGGCCGCCGGGGAGAGCAGGAGCAGCAGGCAGAGGAGGCGGAAGAGACCCTTGAGCACAATGTCTGATCTCCCCGGAGGATCACACATTGACACTGCGGCCCAGGTAATGGAACTTTATTCCGGAGGTGCTCATGAAGCTCGGTCTGAACCTCGGATACTGGCAGCGCCACGCCGACGACGCCACGGAGACGGTCCTCGCGGCGGAACGTCTCGGCTACGACTCGGTGTGGACCGCCGAGGCGTACGGGAGCGACGTCTTCACCCCGCTGGCCTGGTACGGGGCGCGTACGAGCCGGATCAAGCTGGGCACGTCGGTGGCGCAGATCTCGGCCCGCCCGCCGGTCACGACCGCCATGACCGCCATGACGATCGACCATCTCACGGGCGGCCGCCTGCTGCTCGGCATCGGCGCCTCCGGCCCCCAGGTCGTCGAGGGCTGGTACGGCCAGCCGTTCGCCAGACCCCTGGCCAGAACCCGCGAGTACGTCGAGATCATGCGCCGCGTCTGGCGGCGCGAGGAGCCCGTCACCGGCGACGGCGAGCACTACCCGCTCCCCCGGCCCGGCGGCCTGGGCAAGCCGCTCAAGCTCATCACCCACCCGCTCCGCCCCGACATCCCCGTCTACCTGGGCGCCGAGGGCCCGAAGAACGTCGCGCTCGCCGCCGAGATCGGCCAGGGCTGGCTGCCGCTGTTCGCGTTCCCCGGCAAGATCGAGGAGATGTACGGCGAGGCGCTGTCGGCCCGCGCCCCCGGCTTCGACATCGCCGCCATGGTGATGGTCGTCATCTCCGACGACGTCAGGGCCGCGCTCGACGGCGTCAAGATGATGCTCACGCTCTACATCGGCGGCATGGGCGCCAAGCAGCGCAACTTCCACGCCGACATCATCGGCCGCATGGGCTACGCCGAGGCCGCCGAGCACATCCAGGCCCTCTACCTGGCCGGGCGGAAAGACGCGGCGTTCCAGGCGATCCCGGACGAACTGGCCGACGGCATCTCGCTCGTCGGCCCGCCCGGCCGGATCAAGGAACGGCTCGACCTCTGGCACAAGAGCCCGGTCACGAGCCTGCTGGTCATGGGCCCCCGCGACGAGCAGTCCCTGCGCACGGTCCGCGACCTCGTCCTCGGCTGAGACCCGCCCGACCCCGAGGCCCGGCGCGGGCCCGAACGCGAGGCCCGGTGCGGGCCCGAACGCGAGGCCCGGCGCGGGGCATGAGGCGCGGCGTCAGTCCGGGCGCGG
>JABFVJ010000399.1 GCA_013362835.1 Nonomuraea sp.
CCGTGCGCGGCCTGCTGCTCATGCCGCCCTACCTGAGCCAGGGTCCGGGGAGCGGGTTCGCCGCGTACGTGGCCGCCGTGGCCGCCGAGCTGCCGGTGATCGTCTACCAGCGAGGCTCGGTCGTGCTCGATCCCGACACCGCGGTCGAGCT
Organism: Nonomuraea sp.; assembly: GCA_013362835.1. The sequence continues at coordinate 152 of JABFVJ010000399.1, forward strand.
GGCCGGCGTCCCCGGCGTGATCGGGCTCAAGGACGGGCTCGGCGACATCGACAGGATGCAGCGCACCGTGCTCGCCGTACGCGAGAAGCACCCGGAGTTCCTGTTCTTCAACGGCCTGCCGACGGCCGAGCTGACCATGCCCGCCTACCGGGGCATCGGCGTGGAGCTGTACTCCAGCGCGGTCTTCGCCTTCGCTCCCGAGATCGCGGTGGCGTACCTGAAGGGCGACGAGCGGCTGCTGACCGAGTTCTACGCCCCGCTGGTCCGCCTGCGCGACAAGGTGCCCGGCTACCCGGTGGCGCTGGTCAAGGCCGGCGTACGGCTGCGCGGCCTCGACGTCGGCGCCGTACGCCCGCCGCTGGTCGACGTGACCCCCGACCACCTGGACGAGCTCGACGCGCTGATCAGGTCCGGGCTCGCCCTGGCGGCATCGTGATCGCGGACCTGCGTACCGAGCTGCGGACCGCCCCGCTGCCCCGCCCGTGGGGCGCGGACGTGCCGGCGAACCACGTGATCGTCTGCCACGTGACGCTGAAGGACGGCCGTACCGGCACCGGGTTCTCGTGGACGCCGCAGATCGGCGCGCGGGCCGTACGGGCGCTGCTCGACCACGACCTGCGCGAGGCGCTGATCGGCCTGCCCGCGCACCCCGAGCTGGTGTGGGACCGGCTGTGGCGGCACCTGCGCGAGGCGGGGCCCGGCGGGATCACCACGATCGCGCTGGCCGGGATCGACCTCGCGCTGTGGGACCTGCGCTGCGGCGACAGCGGCCTGGCCGACGTGCTGGGACGGCGGCGCGAGCAGGTCCCGGTCTACGGCAGCGGCGTCAACCTGCACTACTCCCTGGAGGAGCTGGTGGCGCAGGCCCGGCGCTGGGTCGCGGCCGGCTACCGGGGCGTCAAGATCAAGGTGGGCCGTCCCGACCTGGCCGAGGACGTCGCGCGGGTGGCCGCCGTACGCGAGGTGATCGGGCCCGACCGGCTGCTGATGATCGACGCGAACCAGCGCTGGGACCTGCACCGGGCCAGGCGCGCCATCGCGGCGCTGCGCGAGTTCGGCCTCCACTGGATCGAGGAGCCGCTGCCCGCCGACGACGTGGCCGCGCACGTGGAGCTGCGCCGTTCCATCGACGTGCCGATCGCGGTCGGCGAGAACGTCTACACCGTCTACGGCTTCCGCGACCTGCTCACCTCCGGGGCCTGCGACGTCCTGCAGCCGAACGTGGTGCGCGTCGGCGGCGTCACGCCGTTCCTGCGGATCGTGGAGCTGGCCAGGGCGTTCGACGTGCCGGTCTACCCGCACCTGCTGAGCGAGGTGTCCGGGCAGCTCGCCCTGACGCTGCCGCTGCCGGTCATGGCCGAGGACGTCGAGGACGCCTCCTTCGGCACACTGGGCCTGTTGGAGGAGCCGTATCCGGTCTCCGTGAGCGAGGGCGTGCTGCGCGTGGGCGAGCACGCCGGGCTGGGGTTGCGATGGGCGCGGTGAAGGTCGTCCTGGCGGGCGCGCACGGGCACGGGCAGCACCACCTGCGCAACCTGCGCGCCCTGCCGGAGCTGGTGGAGCTGGCCGGGATCTGCGACGTGCGGCCGGTCGAGCTGGACGACCTCGACCCGCTGCAGTCCGCCGACCTGGGCGAGCTGATCCGCAAGACCGGCGCGGAGATCACCATCGTCTGCACGCCGATCCACACGCACGCCGACCTCGCGGTCACGGCGCTGCGCGCCGGGTCGCACGTGCTGCTGGAGAAGCCGCCCGCGCCCAGCCCGCAGGAGCACGCGCGGATCGCCGCCGCCGTGGCCGAGACCGGGCTGGCCTGCCAGGTCGGTTTCCAGAGCCTCGCCTCCGAGGCGATCCCCGCGCTGCGCGAGGTGATCGCGAGCGGGGCCATCGGGCGGGTGCGCGGCATCGGCGGCGCGGGCGCGTGGGAGCGGCCCTCGTCGTACTTCACCCGCTCGTCCTGGTCGGGGCGGCGCAGGCTGAACGGCGTGGACGTCGTCGACGGCGCGCTGACCAACCCGTTCGCGCACGCCGTGGCGACCGCGCTGGCCCTGGTGGACAGCCCGGTCGAGGCGGTCGAGACCGAGCTGTACCACGCGCATCCGATCGAGGCCGACGACACCTCGTGCCTGCGGATCCGGCTGGCCGACGGGCTGACGATCACGATCGCGGTGTCGTTGTGCGCGACCGAGCGGCACGAGCCGTACCTGGTGGTGCACGGTGACGCGGGGCGGGCGACGCTCACGTACACGATGGACGAGCTCAGGGTGGAGCGGGCCGACGGGTCGGTCGAGACCACCGTGCACGGCCGGCCGGGCCTGCTGGAGAACCTGGTCGCGCACATCCGCGAGGGCGCCGAGCTGCTGGTCCCGCTCGACCGCACCGAGTCGTTCACGCGGGTGCTGGACGCGGTGCGGCTGGCGCCCGAGCCGCTGCCCGTCCCCGAACGCCACCAGGTCGTCGAGCGGGACCCGGAGGGCGAGGTCACGCACCGGTTCCTGCCCGGCATCGCCGAGCTGACCGCGCGCAGCGCCGACGAGCTCGCGCTCTACTCCGAGCTCGGCGCGCCGTGGACGAAGGTCGAGCTGCGGGTGGCGGACACGCCGGTCGCGGCGTACGAGTGGCGGCCCGACCTGCCCGCGACCGACTCGCCCCGGCCGTACCTGCACCCGGTACGCACGCTCGGCGGGGTCCCGGTCACCCAGTACCGCCCCGACGACCACGTGCACCACCTGGGGGCCGGGGTGGCGATCTCCGACCTGGGCGGCGCGAACTTCTGGGGCGGCCGCACCTACGTCAGGGACCAGGGCCCGACCTGGCTCGACGACCACGGCACCCAGCGGCACGTGGCGTTCACCCGGCTGGCCGACTCCGGCTTCGACGAGCTCCTCGACTGGGCCGGCCCCGACGGGCGGGTGCTGGCCCGCGAGGAGCGCAGCGTCACCGCCCGGCCGCTTCCCGGCGCGTGGGCGCTGGACTTCGCCTTCACGCTCACGAACCTCACGGGCGCGCCCCTGGAGATCAACAGCTCGGCCACCAAGGGCCGGACGGGCGCGGGCTACGGCGGGTTCTTCTGGCGCGCGCCCGGCACGGCCGCCGACCGGGTGACGTTCCCCGGCGACGAGGCGGCCGTGCACGGCAGCCGGGGCCGCTGGGTCGCCATGGCCGGCACCGAGCCGGACGGGCGGGAGTGGACGCTCGTGTTCGTGCAGGCCGGCGACGACCCCTGGTTCGTCCGGGTGGCGGAGTATCCCGGGGTCGGGCAGGCGCTCGCCTGGGACCGGCCGCTGGTCGTCGAGACCACGCTGACCAGGAGAATCATCACGATTGTTGCCGATGGACGGCTGGACGCCTCGTCCGCGGCGGCTCTAGCCGCTACCGTGGAGGAAATAATCGTAAAATAATAGGAGTTGCGGTGATCGCGTACGGCGGCGACTGGAATCCCGAGCAGTGGCCGGAGGAGACCTGGGCCGAGGACGTCCGGCTGATGCGTGAGGCCGGCGTCACGCACGTCAGCCTGGGCATCTTCTCATGGTCGCTCCTGGAGCCCGTCGAGGGGAAGTACGACTTCGGCTGGATGGACCGGGTCATGGACCTGCTGGCGGAAGGCGGCGTCAAGGTCTACCTGTCGACCCCGACCGCCTCGCCGCCGCCGTGGTTCGGGCACGCCCACCCGGAGGCGCTGCCCGTGGACGCCGACGGGCGCGTCCTGTGGCACGGGAGCAGGCAGGCCTTCTGCCCCAGCTCCCCGGTCTACCTGGACCGCGCCCTGGCGATCACCGAGCAGCTCGGCCGCCGGTACCACGACCACCCGGCGCTCGCCATGTGGCACGTGCACAACGAGTACGGCAACCACAACGCCTACTGCTACTGCGACACCTCCGCCCAGGCGTTCCGCGACTGGCTGATCGAGCGCTACGGCACCCTCGACGCCCTCAACGACGCCTGGGGCACGGCGTTCTGGTCCCAGCGCTACAGCGACTGGGCGCAGATCCTGCCGCCGCGCGCCACGCCGAGCTACACCAACCCCGCCCAGCAGCTCGACTTCCGCAGGTTCAGCTCCGACGCGCTGCTGCGCCTCTACCGGGCCGAACGCGACCTGCTGGCCGGGATCGACCCCGCCGTGCCCGCCACCACGAACTTCATGCCCACCTACCACTGGGCGAGCGACTACTGGGCGTGGGCGCCGGAGGTGGACGTGGTCTCCGCCGACCACTACCTCCAGGGCGAGGACCCCCAGATCGACCTCGCCTTCGGGGCCGACCTGGCCCGCTCGTTCAAGCGCGGGCCGTGGCTGCTCATGGAGCACTCGACCAGCGCCGTCAACTGGCAGGGCCACAACCGCGCCAAGCGGCCCGGCGAGATGCACCGCAACTCCCTCGCCCACCTGGCCAGGGGCGCGGACGCCATCCTGTTCTTCCAGTGGCGGGCCTCGCGCGCGGGCGCCGAGAAGTGGCACTCGGCCATGTTGCCGCACACGGGCACCGACACCAAGATCTGGCGCGAGGTCGTCTCCCTGGGCGGCCTGCTGAAGAGCGTCGCAGACGTCGAGGGCAGCAGGGTCGAGTCCGACGTGGCGATCCTGCTCGGCTACGACAGCCTCTGGGCCCAGGACCACCCCGCGCAGCCGACGTCCGAGCTGAAGCCGGTCGAGGTCGTCAAGCAGTGGCACGCCGCGCTGTGGCGGCTCGGCGTCACCTGCGACCTCGCGCACCCCGAGGGCGACCTGTCCGGCTACAAGCTGGTCGTGGCGCCCTCGCTCTACCTGGTCACCGACGAGGGCGCCCGCAACCTGGAGCGGTTCGTGGCCGGGGGCGGGACCGCGCTGGTGGGGCCGTACAGCGGGATCGTGGACGAGCACGACAAGGTCAGGCTCGGCGGCTACCCGGGCGCGTGGCGCGACCTGCTCGGGGTGACGGTCGAGGAGTTCTTCCCGCTGAAGGCGGGCGAGACGGTCGAGCTGGCGGGCGGCGGCGCCGGTGAGGTGTGGAGCGAGGTCGCCCGCGCCACGACGGCCGAGGTCCTGGACACGTACGCCACCGGCGAGCCGGCCTGGACGCGCAACACGTGGGAGGCCGGGGCCGCGCACTACGTGACGACGCTGCCGGCCGACCCGTCGCGCCTGCTCGCCGCCGTGTGCGCCGAGTCGGGCGTCGCGACCACCGACCATCCGGGCGTCGAGCTGGTACGCCGTACGCACCCGGACGGCCGCTCCTACCTGTTCGCGATCAACCACACCGACCGGGACGCCGACGTCGAGGCGACCGGCACCCTCCCGGACGGCACCCCCGTGGACGGGCGGCTCACCGTCCCGGCGGGAGCGGTCAGGATCGTCACCCGGTAGGTCCGGCCGGGCCTTCACCCCGTTGCTGCGCCCCGCCCGACTCGTGCCTGAGCAGGCGCAACGCGCCCCTGGACAGGGCCACCAGGATGTCGGCGCACTCGTCGAGGTCGGGGTAGCGGCCCTCCAGGTGGCCCATGGCCAGGGCGTTCGTGGCCGCGTTGACACCCTCGGCGATCATCTCCAGGCGGCGCCTGTCGCGCTCGTCGTCGGCGGTGTAGCCGAGGGCGGCGAGGTCGGCGGCGTGGTGCTCGCGGTAGATCGCGGCGGTCTGGGCGGCGAAGTCGCGCAGCGAGGAGGAGGGGTCGTGGCGGGCGCGTAGCTGGATGCGCAGCAGCTCGGGGTGGCGGCAGATGGCCTCCAGCGGGATGCGGAAGGTGTCGCGGTGGCGTTCGAGGTCGTCGGGGGCCTCGCGGGCCTTGCGCCGCGCCTCGCGCATCGAGCCGCGCAGCCGGTCGCCGCCCTCCTCGCCGAGCACCCGCAGCAGCTCCTGCATGTCCTTGAAGTGCACGTAGAAGCTCGACTGCGCGATGCCGGCGGCCTTGGCGACCTTGACCGTGGTCAGGCCGGCCTCGCCCTGCTCGTCGAGGATCGACAGGGCCGCCCTGATCAGCTTGCGCCTGGTCAGGTCTTTGGCCTCGCTCCTGCTGAGCGGTGTGCTGGTCACGATTGCCTCACGGGGCTTGTGCGCTTTTTCACCGATAGTACTATCGGTGAAATTGCTCTCGGGGGATTATCCGGGAGGAGGCGTGCATGAAACGCTGGAGAACACCGGTCACCTTAGTGCTGGCCGGGGTGGTCATGGTGGCGTGCAGCGGGCCACGGCCGTCGGCGGGCCCGCAGTCCGGCTCGCCGTCGTCAGAAACCGCCGCGAAGGGCGGACGCCTGGTCTACGGGCTGAGCGCCGACGCCAACGGGTTCAACCCGGTCACCGACCAGTTCGCGGCCCAGAGCTACAGCATGGCCGGGGCGATCATCGAGCCGCTGGTGTCGGTCGACTCCAACGGCGACTGGAAGCCGTACCTGGCCCAGTCACTGACCCCCAACGACACGTACGACGAGTGGACGATCAAGGTCAGGGACGGGATCTCGTTCTCCGACGGGATCCGGCTGACCGGTGACATCGTCAAGGCCAACCTGGAGGCGCAGAAGGCGTCGGCGCTGAACGCGGCGGTGTTCGTGCCGGTGAAGGGCTTCCAGCTGGTCGACCCGATGACGGTCAAGGTGGAGCTGAACCAGCCCTGGGTGGCCTTCCCCTACTACCTGGCGGCCCAGATCGGGATGGTGGTGCCGCCCGCCTCGCTCAACGACCCGAAGTCGGCCAGCCTGAAGCCCGTCGGCACCGGGCCGTTCGTCTTCAAGGAGTACGTCCCCGACAACCGCATGGTCGTCACCAGGAACCCGAACTACTGGCGCAAGGACCTGCCGAAGCTGGACGAGATCGAGTTCAGGATCCTGCCCGACAGCCAGACCCGCTCGCAGACCCTCGAATCGGGCGGCATCGACGCCATGGCCACCGTACGCGACGAGGACGTCGTCAAGTTCGGCAAGCTGACCGGCGAGTACAGCGTGCACCGGGCGGAGGGCATGTCGGTGCCCGAGTCCATGTTCATGCTCAACACCGCCGTGCCCCCGCTCGACGACGTACGGGTGCGCAAGGCGCTCGCCCACGCCCTCGACCGTAAGACGATCATCAGCACCCTGCGCGGCGGGCTGACCGAGCCGGCCGACGGCCCCTGGGACAAGAGCTCCAAGTGGTACGCCCCCGGCGGCTACCCCGACTACGACGCGGCCAAGGCCGCCGCGCTGGTCAAGGAGGTCGAGGCGGAGAAGGGGCCCATCCGCTTCGAGGTCATGTCCACCCCCGACCCCAACACCATGCAGACCGTCGAGCTCGTCCAGGACATGTGGCGCAAGGCCGGCGTCGACGTGACGATCAAGCAGGCCGACCAGCCCGACCTGATCAACCGCGCGGTCACCGGCAACTTCGCGGCCACCATCTGGACCCAGTTCTCCAGCCCCGACCCCGACGGCGAGTACATCTGGATGCACCAGGCGTACGCCAAGCCCGTCGGGGCGGTCTCGCTCAACTTCACCAGGCTCAAGGACGACAAGCTCAGCAAGGCGCTCGACGTCGGCCGGGGCAACCCGGACGAGACCGCGCGCAAGCAGGCGTACACGACCGTCCAGGAGCGGCTGCGCGAGCTGGTGCCGTTCGTGTTCATCGACCATCTCAACACCGGGGCGATCATCGCCAAGAGCAAGGTCAAGGGCATCGGCGAGCACGTCCTGCCCGACGGCGAGAAGGGCATGCCGCTGACCGGGTCGCCCGTGCCGTACCACCCGTTCTCCTCCATCTGGGTCAGCGCGCAGTGATCGTCGTCGTGCACCGGCTGGTCCGGCTCCTGGTGGTCCTGGTCGCGGTCACCTTCCTCTCGTACGCCCTGCTCACGCTGCTGCCCGGCGACCCGGTCACGCAGATCCTGGGCCTGTCGCCGAGCGAGGAGGCCCGCGCCCGGCTCGTCCGGGAGCTGGGCCTCGACCAGCCCCTCCTGGTCAGGTACGGCGACTGGCTCGGCGGCCTGCTCACCGGCGACTTCGGCGACTCCTACATCACCCGCGTGTCCGTCGGCTCCGAGCTGGCCGAGCGGCTGCCCGTGACGCTGGAGCTGCTGGTCGCCGCGCAGGTCGTCGCGCTCGGCCTGGCGATCCCGGTCGGCGTGGCGGCGGCCCGCCGGGCCGGGCGGGCGCTGGACCAGGCGCTCACCGCGGTCAGCTTCGCGCTGCTGTCCACGCCGGTGTTCGTGCTCGGGGTGCTGCTGATCCTGGTGTTCGCGGTCACGTGGCACGTGGTGCCCGCGACCGGCTGGACGCCCATCTCGGTCGATCTGGGGTGGAACATCACCTCGGTGCTGCTGCCCGCGATCACCCTGGGCTGCGGGCAGCTCGCGGTGTACTCGCGGCTGCTGCGTACGGACCTGATCGCGACGCTGCAGGAGGACTACATCACGCTGGCCCGCGCCCGCGGGCTGTCGCCGAACCGCATCCTGTGGCGGCACGCGCTGCGCCCCTCCACGATCACCCTGATCACCGCCGTCGGCCTGAACCTGGGCGCGCTCATCGGCGGCACGGTGATCATCGAGACCCTGTTCGGCCTGCCCGGCATCGGCCGGATGATCGTCGACTCCATCTTCTCCCGCGACTACCTGACCGTTCAGGGAGGCGTCGTGCTGATCTCGGTCGGCTACGTGGTGATCAACTTCGCGGTGGACCTCGTGTACGCCGCCGTCGACCCGAGGATCCGGCGTGCTTAGGCGTCTCGGCCCCGGGTTCTGGATCGCGGCCGGGTGGATCCTGCTGGTGCTGGCCGGCGCGCTGCTCGCCGACGTGCTGCCGATCGGCCGCTACGACGAGACGCTGGCCGGGCCGCCCGAGTCGGGGCCCAGCCTGGCGCACCCGTTCGGCACCGACGGCCTCGGCCGCGACGTGCTCAGCAGGGTCGTGTACGGCTCCCGCGTCTCGCTCGGCGTCGGCGTCGGCGCGGTGCTGCTCGGCCTCGGCGTCGGCGCCCCGCTCGGCGTGCTCGCCGGTTACCGCAGGCGGCTCACCGACACCCTGATCATGGGCGTCAACGACATCGCCCAGGCGTTCCCCGCGCTGGTGTTCGCCCTGGCCGTGGTCGCCTTCGCCGGGGCGAACCTGCGCAACGTGCTCATCGTCCTCGGCGTGCTCGGCGTGCCCGCCTGGGTCAGGCTGATCAGGGGCGCGACGCTGACCTTCGCCGAGCGGGAGTTCGTGCTGGCCGCCCGCGTGCTCGGGGCGCGCGACCGGCGCATCCTGTGGCGCGAGATCGTGCCGAACGTAGCCGTGCCCGCGGCCTCGTACGCGTTCGTCGGGATGGCCGTGGTCATCGTGGCGGAAGGCAGCCTCGCCTTCCTCGGCCTGTCCGTGCAGGCGCCCACGCCGACCTGGGGCGGGCTGATCAACGAGGGCCGGATCCTGATGGAGAACGCGCCCCACGTCGTGCTCGCGCCCTCGATCGTCATGTTCCTGACCGTGCTCTCGTTCAACCTGGTCGGGGACCGGCTCAGGGCGCTGACCGACGTACGGGAGAGCGGGCTCGAACCGGCGCGCCCGGTCCAGGCCGCGCCGATGACGGCGACCACCCACCCGATCCGCGACTGCCTGCTCCAGGCGGAGGACCTGCGCACGCACTTCGTGACCCCGCGCGGCCTGGTCAAGGCCGTGGACGGCGTCTCCTTCACCCTCGAACGCGGCAGGACGCTGGCCATCGTCGGCGAGTCGGGGTCGGGCAAGTCGATGCTGATCAGGTCGGTCCTCGGCCTGCTGCCCGGCCAGGCCGTCAGGGGCGGCAACGTCTACCTGTCGGGCGAGGACCTGACCGCGTTCACCCCCGAGGAGATGCGCGGCGTGCTCGGCACCCGGCTGGGCACGGTGTTCCAGGACCCGATGACCGCGCTCAACCCGGTGCGCACGATCGGCACGCAGGTGACCGAGCCGCTGCGCGTGCACCTGCGCATGGGACGCAGGCAGGCGCGGGCCGAGGCCGTGCGGCTGCTGGCCTCCGTGGGCATCTCCGACCCCGAACGCATGCTGCGCCGCTACCCGCACCAGCTCTCCGGCGGCATGCGGCAGCGGGTCACGATCGCGATGGCGCTGTCGTGCGGCCCCGACGTGCTGTTCGCCGACGAGCCGACGACCGCGCTCGACGTCACCATCCAGGACCAGGTGCTGCGGCTGCTGCACCGGCTGCGCGAGGAGCGCGACATGGCCGTCGTGCTGGTCAGCCACGACCTGTCGCTGGTGGCGCGGTGGGCCGACGAGGTGATCGTCATGTACGCGGGCAAGGTGGTCGAGCGCGGGCCGGCCGCCGAGGTGTTCGCGCGGGCGCGGATGCCGTACACGGAGGCGTTGCTGCAGGCTGCGCCCAAGCTGGCCGATCCGGTGCACCACCGGCTGACCGTCATCCCCGGCAGGCCGCCGGACCTCGCCGACCCGCCGCCCGGGTGCGCGTTCCAGCCGCGCTGCTCGTACGCGCGGGACCGGTGCGCGACGGAGGCCCCGCCGCTGTTCGACGACGGCCACCCGTACGCCTGCTGGTACCCGATCGAGACCGCCCGCCCCGATCTGGTGGCGGAGGCGCGCAGTGACCCGGACCCGTTCGTGGAAGGAGCCGAGAGTGGCAGGTAGCGGGAGCGCGCATCTCCGGCCGCGTGACGAGGTGCTGCTGCGGGTGGAGGATCTGGTCGTGGAGTTCCCCGCCGGGCGCGGCCGTACCGTGCGGGCGGTCTCCGGGGTGAGCTTCGACCTGGCCAGGGGCGAGACGCTCGGGATCGTCGGCGAGTCCGGCTGCGGCAAGTCGAGCGCGGCGCGGGCGCTCGTGCAGCTCCCGCCGCCCCGCTCGGGTTCGGTACGTCTCGACGGCCTTGAGCTGACCGACCTGCGCGGCGAGGCGCTGCGCAGGACCAGGCAGCGCCTCCAGATGATCTTCCAGGATCCGATCTCGTCGCTGAACCCGCGCCGGCGCGTCCGCGACATCGTCGGCGAGGGCCCGCGCGTGTGGAACCTGCCCGGCGACCGCGTGGACGAGGTGCTGGAGGCCGTCGGGCTCGACCCGAAGGCGGCGGCGGAACGGCGGCCGCACGAGTTCTCCGGCGGGCAGTGCCAGCGCATCTCGATCGCCAGGGCGCTGATCCTCGACCCCGAGGTGGTGATCTGCGACGAGCCGGTGTCGGCGCTGGACGTCTCGGTGCAGGCGCAGATCCTCGGGCTGCTGGAGGACCTGAAGGAACGCTACCGGCTGACGCTCGTGTTCATCGCCCACGACCTGGCCGTGGTGAAGAACGTCAGCGACCGGATCATGGTGATGTACCTGGGCAAGACGTGCGAGCGTGCGCCGAGCGCCGACCTGATCGCGCGGCCCGCGCATCCGTACACGCGGGCGCTCATCGCCTCCATTCCCGGGGGCGGGCTCGACCTGCCTCCGGCCGACCAGTTGATCAGCGGGGAGCCGCCGTCGCCGGTGGATCCCCCGAGCGGGTGCCGGTTCCGTACGCGGTGCCCGCGGGCGGCCGCCAGGTGCGCGGAGGAGGAGCCGGAGATGCGGCCCCTCGGCGCGGACCATTGGGTCGCCTGTCATTTCCCGAACACCTAAGGAGAGTCATGGCCATCGACTTCACCCTCGCCCCCGAGCACGAGGAGATCCGCAAGCGGGTCAGGTCGTTCGTCCAGGAGACCGTGATCCCCACGATGTCCGGCGTGGAGGAGGGCGACCGGGACGCGTACCTGCGGACGATCTTCGACCTGCGCCGCCGGGCGAAGGACGAGGGGTTGTGGTTGCCGCACATGCCGAAGGAGTGGGGCGGCATGGGCCTCGGCCACGTCGAGCTGGCCATGGTGCAGTCGGAGGCGGCCAAGACCCGGATCGGCCCGTGGGTGCTCAACTGCCAGGCCCCCGACGAGGGCAACATGCACACGCTGCTGCACTGGGCGACCGACGAGCAGAAGGAGAGGTACCTGAAGCCGCTGCTGGACGGCGTGAAGATGTCGTGCTTCGCGATGACCGAGCCCGAGGTCGCCGGGTCCGACCCGACCCTGATCCGCACCGAGGCGGTCAAGGACGGCGACGAATGGGTGATCAACGGCCATAAGTGGTTCATCTCCAACGCGCGACGGGCGAACTTCGCGATCCTCATCGCGCGTACCGAGAAGGACGTGCCCGAAGGCTCGCGCGGCGCGAACACCGCCTTCCTCGTGGACCTGCCCAACCCGGGCTGGAACGACGTACGCGAGGTCGAGACGATGCACGGCTCGACCGGCCACAGCGAGATCGTCATCAAGGACCTGCGGCTGCCCGACAGCGCGATCCTGGGCGGGCGGGGCAACGGCCACCGGCTGGGCCAGTACCGGCTGGGCCCGGCGCGGCTCGCGCACTGCATGCGGTGGATCTCGCAGGCGGAGACGGCGCTGGACATGATGGTGGACCGGGCGCTCAACCGCTACAGCCACGGGTCGCTGCTGGCCGAGAAGCAGGGCATCCAGTGGCTGATCGCCGACTCGGCCATGGAGCTGTACCAGTGCAAGCTGATGGTGCTGCACGCCGCGTCGAAGATCGACCGGGGTGAGGACTTCCGTACGGAGGTGTCGATGGCCAAGCATTTCGTGGCCAACAGCCTCAACCGGATCGTGGACCGGGCGATCCAGGTGCACGGGGCGCTCGGCTACTCGACGGACACGCCGCTGGCGAACATGTTCCAGCACGCCCGCTGGGCCCGTTTCGCCGACGGGGCCGACGAGATCCACCAGATGCGCATCGCCGAGCGGACGATCGCGGCGTACCAGGCGACCGGCTCGACGAGCGCGGCGACGGGCGGCCTCCCGCTGTAGGCCGGCGGGTTCGCCGCCTGGCCCGTCATTGCGGGAAATATCCCCGTATGACGGGATGCCAGCGGTTGGCCGGGACTCCTCGGAGCGCGGCCACCGCCAGGCAGTACTTGCTCACGCTGACCGGCCGCACCCCCAGCCCGCGCAGCACCCGGTCCGCCACCCCGCGCCCGTCCGCCGACTTCGACTCCAGCAGCACCCGGTCGCGGCGGGCGGGCACCCGCCGCGAGCCGTCGTGGCAGAGCAGGCCGGTGTCGCAGGTGAGGCGGGCCGCCCCAGCCAGGTCGACGAGCGTGACCCGCCGATAGTCCGTGGACAGCACCGGCCCCAGCGTGCGCGGCACGACGACGCGCAGCTCGCTGATCAGCGTGTCGCCGACGAAGTCCATGGCCTCTGCGGTCAGCTCCTCCGCACCGGCGGTGTCGTAGGGGATGCGGCGTTTGTCGGTGCTGCCGCGCGCCCCGTTGAGCTTGAGCTCCAGCCACCGCCCGCCCCCGTCCAGATACGTACGGGTGCGCACCTTGAACCTGCGCCGCCGGTCCTGCCGGTGCTGGCGGAAGGTCAGCAGGTCGGGCGTGTCGAAGTAGGTCGAGGTGTAGCGGAACTGGCGCAGCCCGCCGATGGTCAGCACCGCGTACCGGTCGCCCAGCTCGGCCGCCAGCCTGGCCATGGTCGGGACGGTGACGACGTACTTGCGGTCCACCCGGCTCATCAGCTCCGGCACGTCGCCGAGCTCCACCGGCGCGAGCCCCGCCGCGATGCCCGCCATCAGCACGCCCGCGTCGCTCACCGGACCACCTCGGCGACCTGGAAGCGCACGTCCACGACCGTGACGTCCCGGACGTAGTCGACCTGGGTGACGACGTAGTGCAGCACGCGGGCCCGCAACCGGCTCTCCAGGTCGGCCTTGAGCAGCGTGGGGTCGGCGTGCACGACGTCGAGGGTCACGACCTGCTGGCGGGTGCGGCCGAGCAGGCGGGGGTGGTCGGCGACGTACACGACGGCGAGCAGCACGGCGTCGAGGAAGAGCGCGGTCAGCGGGAGCTCGGAGGCGATGCCGTTCACCAGCCCGAGGACGATCGCGACGAAGTAGTAGGCGATCTCCTGCTGGGTGATCTCGCTCGACCGGAGCCGGATGATCGACAGCACGCCGAACAGCCCGAACCCGACCGCGAGGTCCACCCGCTGGACCAGCAGCAGCGAGACCACCGCGAAGATGCCGACGTTCAGGGCCACGTAGGCGAACAGCAGGTCACGCCGGTGGTGCCGCCGGTAGTACAGGCCGTAGGCCAGTACGGTGACCGCCACGAGGTCCATCGCCAGCCCGGCCGTCACGGTGTCTCGTCCCTCGTTCTCATCATGCCCACCAGCCTGCGGTTCCCCGGTGAGGGTGCGGTGAGGCGCCGATTAGGCGGCTCTCATCCGGTAACCGGTGCCGCGCACGGTCTCGATGCGGTCGGGGCCGATCTTCCTGCGCAGGTAGCGGACGTAGACGTCCACGACGTTCGAGCCCGGGTCGAAGTCGAACCCCCACACGTGGCTGAGCAGCTGCTCGCGCGTCAGCACCTGGTCGGGGTGCCGGAAGAAGATCTCCGCCAGCGCGAACTCCCTCGTCGACAGGTCCACCACCCGGTCCCCCACGTGCGCCCGTCGCGTCCGCAGGTCGAGCGACAGGTCGCGGACCCGCAGCACGGTCGCCTGGGGCATGCGGTCGGCCCGCAGCCGCAGCCTGACCCGCGCGAGCAGCTCCTCGAACGCGAACGGCTTGGCGATGTAGTCGTCGGCGCCCCCTTCGAGCCCCGCGACCGTGTCGGTCACCCCGCCCCTGGCCGTCAGGATGATCACCGGGATGCCGACCTTCGACTCCCGCAGCCGCCGCAGCACCGTGAACCCGTCGGCGAGCGGCAGCCCGATGTCCAGCAGAAGCAGGTCGAACGCGCCCGAAGCGGCCAGGTCGTAGGCCGCGACCCCGTCCGTGACCACCGCCGTGACGAACCCGTTCCCGCGCAGCCCCTTCTCCAGGAACGCCGCGATCCTGCCCTCGTCCTCGGCGATGAGAATGCGGTTCATGCCCTGACCAGCGGCAACGTCATCACGAAACAGGCCCCTCCGGCCGGCACGTCCGCCACGCGCACCCCGCCCCCGTGCGCCTCGGCGATCGACCTGACGATCGCCAGTCCCAGCCCTGCCCCGTCGTGCGCCCCCGTACGACCGGCTCCCCGTACGAACCGCCGGAAGATCCGCTCCCGGTCGGCGGGCGCCACCCCCGGCCCGCTGTCGCGCACCCACAGCTCCACCCGCCCGTCCCGCACGGCCGACCCGACCGCGATGAGATCGTCGTCCATGGTGTGCCGGACGGCGTTCGCGACGAGCTGCATGAGCGCCTGCGTGAGCCGCTGCCGGTCGGCCGGGATGCGCGCCTCGGCCACCTGGTCGACCCGCCACCGCCGGTCCCCCAGCGCGCGCGCCTTGGCCACCACGCTCACGGTCAGGTCGGCCACCTCGACCTCCTCGACCGCGAGGAACCCCGGCTGCTCGGCCCTGGCCAGGGTGAGCAGGTCGTCCACGATCCGGTTCATCCGGTCGAGCTCGTCGGTGACCAGCGCCAGCGTCTCCGCGCGCTCGCCCGGATCGTCCCCCATCAGCTCCAGATGCCCCCGGATGACGGTGATCGGGGTACGCAGCTCGTGCCCCGCGTCGTCCACGAAGGTGCGCTGGACGGCGAAGGAACGTTCCAGACGGTCGAGCATGTGGTTGAACGTGGCGGCCAGCGCGGCCACGTCGTCGTCACCCGTCACCTTGAGCCTGCGGGTGAGGTCGGCCGACCCGCTGATCTGCCCGGCCGTCTGGCTCACCAGCCGCACCGGCGCCAGCACCCGCCCCGCCACGAACCACACCGCCGCCCCCTCCAGCCCCAGCGCCGCGAGCGCCGACAGCCCGAGCACGCCGACGGCGTCCACGATCTCGCCCCGGTGCCGGTCGTAGAAGATCGCCGCCACGAAGTGGCCCAGGCGCGGATCGGCGGCCACCCTGACCGGGATCACCGCGTACCTGACCGTGCCCTCGACGCTCTCGGTGTCGCCGTAGGCGGGCTTGGTGGCCGAGGCCAGCACCTTGACCAGGGAGTCGTCCGTGTCGAGCCGGGCCGGCGGGGTGACGGCGGTGATCCGGTCGGCCCGTCCGTCGACCATGCTGAAGAAGGTCTCCCAGCGGTCGGGCGAGTTGATCGCCAGGTAGCCGGTGAGCAGCTCCCGTACGTCGGAGACCGGCCTTCCCCTGCTGTCGTGGGCGGTGGCGGCGTACCTCCGGAGTTTCTCGGCCTCGTTCGTGAACTCCAGGTTCATGCGGTCGTCGAGGCGGGCGAGCAGCACGGTCCAGGTCGCGAAGATCGACACCGCCAGGGCCAGGCCGACGACGGCGAGCATCCACCCCACGATCC
>JABFVJ010000490.1 GCA_013362835.1 Nonomuraea sp.
GGCGATCACCCCGATCCAGCCGCGCCAGCCCAGCACGTCACCCGCCACGCCGCCCGCGAGCGTGCTCGCCCCGATCCCCACCGGCACGAACGTGGCCCACACCGACAGCGCCGCGCCCCGGTCCCGCTCGCGGGCCAGGCGCAGGATCAGCGCGGGACCGGAGATGATGATCAGGACGTAGCCGATGCCCTCGACGCCGCGGGCGGCCAGCAGCCAGCCGAAGTTCCCCGCGGCCATGCTCGCCGCGCTCGCCGCCGCCACCAGGGCCAGGCCGGTGACCAGCGACCGGTCGGTGCCGAAGCGGCGGACCAGGAAGCCGGCGGGCAGCCCGGCGACGGCCCCGACGCCGACGACCGCCGAGATCACCCAGCCCAGCTGCGACAGCGACAGCCCGAGCTGCCCCGCCACCGCGGGCCCGACCGAGGCGAACTTGCCGAGGCTCATCGCCGCGACGACCCCGCCCGCGTAGACGATCACGATCGTCATCCAGGGCGAGCGCGGCTCCTCGTCCGCCTCGACCGGCACGGGCCGTGAGTCCATGAGCTCTCCTTCGTACGAGGTCGCGACGGGGGGTCCGGCACGAGGAGCGGCCGGGCGTGCCCCGGCAGTCCCGATCATCGTCGCGCCCGGCGCCCCGATCAACCCACCGCTCTCCGCGGCAGCTCCAAGGACCAGCGGCCTCGTCCCCAAAGCGTCGGAAAGGTTGAGCTCGCGTTTCTGGATTGTTACCCGGAACAACAAACTCCCCGGCGCAAGGGTCTTCCAAAGCAGGCCGTCGGCGGAATACGTTGCCGCAAACAACATTCATCCGGGCCCCTCCGGAAGAAAGGACCCTGCATCATGCGCAAAGGGATCCTCAGCCTGACCGCCGCGGCGGCGACGCTCGCCCTCGGTCTCACCGCCTGCGGGGGCGAAAGCGGTCAGACCGGTACGACCTCCACCTCCTCCGCCACAGCATCGCAGTCCGCGAAGGCCGGCAAGATCGGCGTCATCCTTCCGGACAGCAAGTCGTCGGCGCGCTGGGAGACGGCGGACCGCAAGTACCTCGAAGAGGCGTTCAAGGCCGCCGGCGTCGAGTACGACATCCAGAACGCCCAGAACGACAAGACGGCGTTCCAGACCATCGCCGACCAGATGATCACCAACGGCGCGACCGTACTGATGATCGTGAACCTGGACAGCGGCAGCGGCAAGGCCGTGATCGAGAAGGCCAAGTCCCAGGGCGTGGCCACCATCGACTACGACCGCCTGACGCTGGGCGGCGGCGCCGCCTACTACGTCAGCTTCGACAACACCAAGGTCGGCACGCTCCAGGGCGAGGGCCTGAGCAAGTGCCTGACCGACAAGAAGGCAGAAAAGCCCATCGTGGCCTACCTGAACGGCTCGCCGACCGACAACAACGCGACCCTGTTCAAGAACGGCTACGACGGCGTGCTCAAGCCCAAGTTCGACGCGGGCGAGTACGTCAAGGGCCCCGACCAGGCCGTTCCCGACTGGGACAACACCCAGGCCGGGACGATCTTCGAGCAGATGCTGACCCAGCAGCCGAAGATCGCCGGCGTGCTGGCCGCCAACGACGGTCTCGGCAACGCCGCCATCACCGTGCTGAAGAAGCAGAACCTCAACGGCAAGGTGCCGGTCACCGGTCAGGACGCCACCGTCCAGGGCCTGCAGAACATCCTCGCGGGCGACCAGTGCATGACCGTCTACAAGGCGGTCAAGAAGGAGGCCGACGCCGGGGCCAAGCTCGCGGTCGCGCTGGCCAAGGGTGAGAAGCCCACGGCGAGCGCCAGCGTCAAGGACCCGGAGACCGGTCAGGACGTGCCCTCCGAGCTGATGGAGCCGCAGGCCATCTACGCCGACAACGTCAAGGACGTCGTGGCCGACGGTTACGTCACCAAGGAGGAGCTCTGCACCGCCGACTTCGCCAAGAAGTGCACTGAGGCCGGAATTCAATAGCGTGGAGGGGCGCGGCCCGTGCCACCGGCGCGGCCGTGCCCCCCTTTAGGGAGCACCATGACCCCCCTCCTTGAAGTGCGCGGGATCGACAAGAGTTTCGGCCCGGTGAAGGTCCTGCACGACGTGGAGTTCTCCGCCTACCCGGGCGAGGTCACCGCGCTCGTCGGCGACAACGGCGCGGGCAAGTCGACGCTGGTCAAGTGCATCGGCGGCATCTACCCGATCGACGCGGGCCAGATCCTCTTCGACGGCCGCGAGGTCACCGTCCACACCCCCAGGGACGCGGGCGAGCTCGGCATCGAGATCGTCTACCAGGACCTCGCGCTCTGCGACAACCTCGACATCGTCCAGAACATGTTCCTCGGCAGGGAACGCAAGACCAAGTTCCTGCTCGACGAGGACAGCATGGAGGAGCTCGCGGAGAAGACGCTCAGCAGTCTGTCCGTGCGCACCGTGAAGTCCATCAGACAGCAGGTCTCCAGCCTGTCCGGCGGCCAGCGCCAGACGGTGGCGATCGCCAAGGCCGTGCTGTGGAACAGCAAGGTCGTCATCCTCGACGAGCCGACCGCCGCGCTCGGCGTGGCCCAGACGGCGCAGGTGCTCGAACTCGTGCGCAGGCTGGCCGACACGGGCCTCGCGGTCGTCCTCATCTCGCACAACATGAACGACGTGTTCGCCGTCTCCGACCGGATCGCGGCGCTCTACCTCGGCAGGATGGCCGCCCAGGTCAAGACCTCCGACGTGACGCACGCGCAGGTCGTCGAACTGATCACCTCAGGTCGCAGCGGCGAACTCGGCCTCAAGAACGGGGTCACCCCATGAGCAAGGTCAAGGAACTGCCGGGCGAGGCCATCGTCGTCGCCGCGCAGTCCCCGTCGATCGCGCACAGCGTGCGCGCGTACTGGGAGCGGATCCGCGGCGGCGACATGGGCGCGCTGCCCGCCGTGCTGGGCCTCGTCGTGCTCTGCACGGTCTTCGCCATCGCCCGCCCCGCCTTCGTCACCTCGATCAACTTCGCCAACCTGTTCACCCAGGGCGCGAACGTCACGCTCATCGCCATGGGCCTGGTCTTCGTCCTGCTGCTCGGCGAGATCGACCTGTCGGCCGGCTTCGCGAGCGGCGTCTGCGCGGCGGTGCTCGCCGTCACGCTCGCGAACCTCGGCCTGCCCTGGTACGTCTGCGTCCTGGCCGCCATCGCCACCGGCGTGCTCATCGGCCTGGTGCTCGGCTCGCTGGTGGCCAAGGTCGGCATACCGTCGTTCGTGGTCACGCTGGCGGCCTTCCTGGCCTTCCAGGGCCTGGTCCTGGTGCTGGTCAACGAGGGCACGAACATCTCGGTCCGCGACAGCGTGATCGTCGCCATCGCCAACAAGAACCTGACGCCGCTGCTCGGCTGGATCCTGTACGCGGTGTGCGTGCTGGGCTTCGCCGCCGTGCAGCTGCTGCGGGCCAGGAACCGGACCAGGCGCGGCCTGGTCGCCGACCCGCTGTCGCTGATCGGCGCCCGCGTGGGCGCGCTCGCGGTGATCGGCGGGCTCGCGGTCTACGTGCTCAACATGGAGCGCAGCCGCAACCCGGCGCTGGTCTCGCTGACCGGCGTGCCGATCGTGGTGCCGGTGATCGTGGTGCTGCTGGTCGTGTGGACGCTGGTGCTCCGGCGCACCGCGTTCGGCCGCCACCTGTACGCGGTCGGCGGCAACACCGAGGCCGCCCGCCGGGCGGGCATCCCGGTCGACCGCATCAAGATCGCGGCGTTCGTGATCTGCTCGTCGATGGCGGCGATCGGCGGCATCGTCGCCGCCTCCAGGGCCAGCTCGGTCGACCCGAACACGGGCGGCAGCTCGGTGCTGCTGTACGCGGTCGGCGCGGCGGTCATCGGCGGCACGAGCCTGTTCGGCGGCAAGGGACGGGTGCTCGACGCCGTGCTCGGCGGCGCCGTGGTGGCCGTGATCGAGAACGGCATGGGTCTGATGGGGTACGGCGCGAGCGTGAAGTACCTGGTCACGGGGTCTGTCCTGCTGCTCGCGGCGGGTGTCGACGCCCTGGCGCGCAAGCGGGCGGCTGCCGCTGGTCTAAGGTGATCAGCGACCCACAGCCCCTGAAGGAACCCCAAGCGATGCGTGCCGGACCGTCCCAGGAGGACATCAGGCGCCACAATCTCGGCGCGCTGCTACGCCACGTCCACCTGGGCGGGCCGATCTCGCGCGCCGAGCTGACCTCGAAGATGGGGCTCAACCGCAGCACGATCATGGCGCTCACCTCCGACCTCACCGCCGCCGGGCTGGTGCGCGAGGAGCTGCCGCGCGAGACCGGCCGCGCCGGCCGGCCCTCGCTGGTGGTGCGCCCGGAGTCGGCCCGGGTCTACGTGTTCGCCTTCGACGTCGGCCCCGACCGGCTCGTCGCGGCCAGGGTCGGCCTCGGCGGGGTCATCCTCGACCGCAGGGAGACCACCCGCGAGCGCGGCAAGTTCGCGCTGGACGAGCTGGCCGGGGTGCTGTCGGGGTTCGCCAGGCAGATGCGGCGCAAGACGCGCGACGACACCGTGTGCGTCGGCGCCGCCGCCGCCGTGTCCGGCGGGGTGCGCAAGGGCGACGGCGTGATCACGTTCGGGCCCAACCTGATGGCCGAGGACGTGCCGTTCGGCGAGGAGCTGGGCCGCAGGCTGGGCCTCGGGCTGCCGGTCAGCGTGGGCAACGACGCCAACCTGGCCGCCCTGGCCGAGCACAGCCGCGGCGTCGGCGTGGCCGTGCGCGACCTCATCTGCCTCCACGGCGACGTGGGCATCGGCGGCGGCATCATCACCGGCGGCCACCTGCTCGGCGGCCACGACGGCTACGGCGGCGAGGTCGGCCACATGGTCGTCAACCCGGGCGGGCGCGAGTGCGGCTGCGGCTCCCACGGCTGCCTGGAGGCCGAGGTGGGGGAGCGGGCGCTGCTGGAGCTGGCCGGCCGCTACGGCCCCGGCCAGCACGGGCGCGACGCGGTGCGCGCGGTGGTCGACGCCGCCGACCGGGGCGACATCGTGGCCCAGGAGGCGCTCAAGCGGGTCGGCGACTGGCTCGGGCTCGGCGTGGCCAACCTGGTCAACGTCTTCAACCCGGAGATGGTCATCTTCGGCGGCATGCTGCGGGAGGTCTACCTCGGCTCGGCGGCCCAGGTCCGCACCCGGCTGGCCCTGCACGCCATGGCTCCCCAGCGCGAGCACGTACGCCTGCGCACCTCGGCGCTCGGCGACGCCGCGACGCTCGTCGGGGCGGCCGAGCTGGCCTTCGCCCACGTGCTCGCCGACCCCCTGGAAGTGCTGGCCAGGGTCAGCTCCTAGCCCACCCGCCCCTTGGGGGCCGTCCAGGTGTCGCACGCGGCGGTGGACCCGCCGCGGTAGCCCCGGTTCTGCCAGTAGGCCAGGTTGCGCGGCCGTCCGTGGATCTTGCTGTAGTCCGCCCTGCCCACCGCGTCGATCCACTCCCGCCAGGTGACGTCCGGCCTGATCGAGGTGAGCGTGGCGCTGTAGAAGACGCCGGCGTAGCACTCGGCCTGCATCTCCAGCCGGTGGCTGAGCAGGGTGCGCGCGCCGCTGGAGGCGGGCCAGTAGAGGGCGTTCTGCGCGTCGAGGATGCCGGTGAGCTGCTGGACGTGGTGTCCCCACTCGTGCGCGACGGAGTGCGCGATGTTCATCCTGAACGGGTCGCGCAGGTCGTTCCGCATGATGCGGATGGCGATCGTGCGCTGCGCCGGGCAGTACTGCGCGCCGTTGCTGGTGATCTTCCCGCACACCGAGTCGCTGCCCGTGGTGACGGTGACCGTCGGCGGGCTGTACGTCAGCCCCGCGGCGGCGAACCTGGCGGCCCAGAACCGGTCGGCGCAGGCGGCCATGGCGCGGTGGAAGGACTTGAGCGAGGCCGTGCTGCCCGTCCTGATGGCCGGGATCGCGCACGACTGGCGCTCACCGGCCCGCGCCGCGGCCAGTCCCCCCTGCGCCGGGCGTCCGGCCGCGGCCGCCGCCGGAACCGGGGGCAGAAGAACCGCGATCATGCACATGGCGAGCGCCATGAGGGGAATGCGCACGATCGCGGATCTTAGAGGAGTTCGTACGGATTTGGGCTAGAGGGTCTTGCCCTTCGAGGCGACCCAGGTGTTGCAGGAGCCCGCCGACGTGCCGGTGAAGCCGCGCTTGAGCCAGTACGCGACGTTGGCGTCGGTCCCGTGCGTCTGGTCGGCCGACGAACGCGCGTTCACGCCGAGTGAGCTCAGGTCGCCCGCGTTGTGCGAGCCCTTGAGCAGCAGGTCGAACTCCTGCTGGCTGCGGCCGAGCGAGTCCCAGACGCTGCCCATGAACACGCCGGCGTAGCACTGGGCCTGGAGCTCGGTACGGCGGACGGGGCCGAGGTCGCGGGGGTTGTCCAGGACGTACTCGCCGCGGTTGTTGTGGCGGAGCATGCCCGTGAGCTTCTGGACGTGGTGGCCGTACTCGTGGGCCAGCACCAGCATCAGGATCGGGTCGGAAGGCTCTTCCACCACGTTGTCGCTGAGCAGCAGGATCATCCGCTTGTCCACCGGGCAGTACAGCGCCTGCGCCCCGCCGGGGAAGTTCCCGCACCTGGTGGGCGTGCCGACCTTGGTGATCACGGTGTACTTGGGCTTGCTGAAGGTGAAGCCGGCCTTCCGGACCTTGGGGGCCCACGCCTTGTTCAGGCAGTCGAGCACCGTGTCGAAGTAGACCCGCGCCTCGTCCTCCGTCCCGGCGTTGACCGGCGGTTCCTCACACGTCTTGAACGTGAGCTTGCCGGTCTTGTAGATCGGGTTCTTCGTCAGGACCGGCTTGAATGCCGGGGCGGCCGTGGCCGCGTGGGCCGTACCGGCGAGGAACACGCTCGCCAGGGCACCGGCAATGATCGCCAATCGGGGGGTACGCATGAGACCGCACACTACAAAAAGAGGGAGTCCCAGGTAAAGCGGGAAACGCCGGAGCTATTGGACGTTTCTGGACTGAGCCGCCCAAGTGTTGCAGGAGGCGGGCGTGCCCCGGTTGAAGCCCCGGGTCATCCAGGCGGCCTGGGTCGGGCCCTTGCCGTGGTCGTTCTGCGGCCAGCCCTTGGCGCCGTTCTTGTAGAACCACTGGACGGTGTAGTCCCAGTCGGACACCGTGACCAGCGGGGACTCCTTCATCGTGCTCATGAAGATCGAGGAGAAGCACTCGGCCTGGAGCTCGGAGTTGCGCGAGAGCTGGAGGCGCCTCGCCTTGCTCGCGGTGGACCTGGCCGTCCAGTAGTAGTCCCAGATGCCGGAGGCCTGCTGGACGTGGTGGCCGTACTCGTGCGCGATCAGGCGGGTGATGCCCAGCGGGAACGGGTTGCCGAGCTGGTCGCGGCTGATCATCAGGTACATGGTGCGGTCGGTGGAGCAGTAGACGCCGTCCGCGCCGGTGTTCCACATGCCGCAGGGCGTCCTGACCTTCTTGGTGATGATCCGCAGGCGCGGTTTGGCGAACGGCATCCCGGCCTTGCGGAACTGGGCGGCCCACGCCTTGTTCAGGCAGTTCGTGACCCGGGTGAGGAAGCGGCGGTAGGCGACCATGCTGTTCGCGGGCAGGTCGCCGGGGGTGCAGTTCACGTCGGTGAGCCTGCCGGTCTTGTAGAGCGGGTTGGCCGCGGCCAGCGCCCTGCCGGTCGTGCCCGTCCCCTTGCTCTTGGCCGCGGCCTTGCCCGGGGGCGAGGCGAGCTGCTGCGCCTCGTTCACGGACTCGCGGTCGGTCGAGGTCGTGGCGACGTCGGCCAGGACGAGCACCAACGAGGCCGCGGCCAGGGCCAACGCGAGCGCCGCGGCGACCAATGCCGCAACCTTGCCTTTAGGGACGGAGTTCATATGCCCCAAAAGACTAGGTCAAGATCGGACATATGTGGGTGGATTTGACTCGATGGAGTCAGCGGGACCTCGGAGAACTAGACTCTTCTGCGTCGTCGAAAAGAACAGGCGGCGCAGGACGTAGAGGGGAGTCGGATCCGTGAGCGGGTTGCTGGGCTCGATTGAGGGACCGCACGACGTCAAACGGCTCGCTGCCGAGGAGCTGCCGCGGCTCGCGGGGGAGATCCGTGACCTCCTCGTCGACGCCTGCTCCAGGTTCGGCGGCCACCTCGGGCCCAACCTGGGGGTGGTCGAGCTCACCATCGCGCTCCACCGGGTGTTCGACTCCCCGCGCGACCCGATGATCTGGGACACCGGCCACCAGTCCTACGTGCACAAGCTCCTCACCGGCAGGGCCGCCGGCTTCCAGGCGCTCAAGCAGGAGGGCGGCCTGTCCGGCTACCCGAGCCAGGCCGAGTCCGAGCACGACTTCGTGGAGAACTCCCACGCCTCGACCGCCCTGTCCTACGCCGACGGCCTGGCCAAGGCGTTCAAGCTGCGCGGCGAGCGCGAGCGCACGGCCGTCGCGGTGATCGGCGACGGCGCGCTGACCGGCGGCATGGCCTGGGAGGCGCTCAACAACATCGCCGCGGTCAAGGACCTGCCGGTCGTGATCGTGGTCAACGACAACGGCCGCTCCTACTCCCCGACCATCGGCGGCCTGGCCTCCCACCTGTCCTCGCTGCGCGTCAACCGCCGCTACGAGGACATGCTCGAATACGTCAAGGACAAGCTCGGGAACGTTCCGGTCCTCTACGACGCGCTCCACGGCTTCAAGAAGGGCGTGAAAGACGTCCTGGCCCCGCAGGTCATGTTCGAGGACCTCGGCCTGAAATACGTCGGCCCGATCGACGGCCACGACGAGCAGGCCATGGAGGCCGCGCTGCGCAAGGCCCGCGCCTTCCGCGGCCCGGTCATCGTCCACGCCCTCACCCAGAAGGGCCGCGGCTACACCCCGGCGGAGAACCACGACGAGGACCAGTTCCACTCGCCCGGCGCCTTCGACCGCGCCACCGGCGCCGAGAAGCCCAAGCCCCGCATCTGGACCAACGTCTTCAGCGAGGAGCTCGTCCGGCTCGGCAAGGAGCGCGACGACCTCGTCGCCATCACCGCGGCCATGCTCCACCCCACGGGCCTCAACGCCTTCGCCGAGGCGTTCCCCGACCGCATCTACGACGTCGGCATCGCCGAGCAACACGCGCTGACCAGCGCCGCCGGGCTCGCGCTCGGCGGCCTGCACCCGGTCGTGGCCGTCTACGCGACGTTCCTCAACCGCGCCTTCGACCAGCTCCTCATGGACGTCGCCCTGCACCGCCTCCCGGTCACCGTCGTCCTCGACCGGGCCGGCGTCACCGGCGACGACGGCGCCAGCCACAACGGCATGTGGGACCTGTCGATCCTCCAGGTCGTGCCCGGCCTGCGCATCGCGGTGCCGCGCGACGGCGACCGCGTCACCGAGCTGCTGCGCGAGGCCGTGGCGGTCACCGACGGGCCGACCGTGCTGCGCTTCCCCAAGGGCCCGGTGGCCGAGCCGCTGGAGGCCGTGGGCCGCCTCGGCGAGATGGACCTCCTGCGCGCCCCCGAGGGGGTGGCGGGCGGGGAGCCCGACGTCCTGCTGGTCGGCGTCGGCCCGATGGCCCACACCTGCATGGAGGCGGCCGTCCTGCTCGACGCGCAGGGCATCTCGGCCACCGTCGTCGACCCGCGCTGGGTCAAGCCGCTCGACGAGGCGCTGACGCTGGCCGCCGGCGCCCACAAGCTGGTGGCCGTGGTCGAGGACAACGGCCGCGTGGGCGGCGTGGGCGACGCCGTGGCCCGCCTGCTCCGCGACGCCGACGTCGACGTGCCCGTCCGCACCTTCGGCATCCCGCAGGAGTTCCTCGACCACGCCAAGCGGGCCGCGATCCTCGGCCGCATCGGCCTGACCGGCCAAGACCTCGCCCGGCAGATCACCGAGGCCGTCGCGAAGCGGACCTCCCACGTCGAGCAGCCCGTCCGCCGCTGAGCACCCTGCGCACCACGGCGGTGATCACCAGCACGACGACCACCGCCGCGGCCGCCACCGGCAGCAGCAGGATCGCCTGCCGCCGCACCACCTCACCGGCGAGCGCCCCGAGCACGATGTACGTGCTCACCCACGCCGTGCTGCCCAGCATCGCCCACGGCATGAACCTGCGGTACGGCATGCCCACCGCGCCCGCCAGGGCCGGCGTCAGGGCGTGCACGACCGGCAGGAAGTAGGCCAGGGCCAGCGCCCAGCCGCTGCGCGAGACGATCTGCTCGGCGCGGGTCCAGCGGGCCTCTCCCACGCGCCGGCCGAGCCTGCTGTGCCGTACGCGTGAGCCGTACCTGCGGCCCAGCCAGTGGCCGCCGGTGGCGCCCGCGAAGCAGGCCAGCACGCCCGTGGCGATCAGGGCCAGCGCCTCGGGCACGCTGCCGGCCGTGGCGCCCGCCACGAGCAGCACGCCGTCGCCCGGGGTGATCAGGCCGACCCCGACCGAGGCGTCCAGGGTCAGGAAGATCAGGACGAGCGGCAGCACCACCGCCACGTCCTGCCTGGACAGCGTGTCGAGCAGGTCGTCGAACATGATGCGGCTCCGCTACCCGCGCACGGCCCCTTCACCGGGAAGCCCGGCCGGGGCGCATGATCACCGGGGGTGTGGGAAGGATCGCTGATCGTGGACATCTTTCGCACGAAGAGCGTCGAACAGTCGATCCGCGACACCGAAGCTCCGGAACACCAGCTGCGAAAGCGCCTGACCGCCACCGACCTGACGGTCTTCGGCATCGGCGTGATCGTCGGCACCGGGATCTTCGTGCTCACCGGCCAGGTCGCCAAGGAGCTGGCCGGGCCCGCGGTCGCGATCTCGTTCATCGTGGCGGGCGTCGTCTGCGGCCTGGCGGCCCTGTGCTACGCCGAGTTCGCCTCCACGATCCCCGTGGCCGGATCGGCCTACACCTTCTCCTTCGCCACCCTGGGCGAGTTCCCCGCCTGGATCATCGGCTGGGACCTGATCCTGGAGCTGGCCCTCGCCGCGGCCGTGGTGTCGGTCGGCTGGTCGGGCTACTTCGCCTCCATGCTCGACACCCTCGGCCTCCATCTGCCGCCCTCCATCGCGGGCGACGATCCGGTGGTCAACCTGCCCGCCGTGGTCATCGTGCTCATCCTCACCGCGATCCTCGTGGCCGGCATCAAGATCTCCTCGCGGGTCAACCTGATCCTCGTCATCACCAAGATCGCGGTGGTGCTGCTGGTCATCGTGGCGGGGCTGTTCTTCGTCAAGGGCGCCAACTACACGCCGTTCGTCCCCGAGGCCGTGCCCACGCCGCGGGTCGAAGGGCTGAAGGCGCCGCTGATCCAGGTGCTGTTCGGCATCACGCCCGTCGCGTTCGGCGTGATCGGCATCTTCTCGGCGGCGGCGATCGTGTTCTTCGCCTTCATCGGCTTCGACATCGTGGCCACCGCCGCGGAGGAGACCATCCACCCGCAGCGCGACGTGCCGCGCGGCATCATCGGCTCCCTCGCGATCTGCACGATCCTCTACGTCGCCGTCTCGCTGGTGGTCGTGGGCATGCAGCCGTACAAGGAGCTGAGCACGAGCGCGCCGCTGTCGGACGCGTTCATCTCGGTCGGTCACCCCTGGCTGGCCACGATCATCAGCGTGGGCGCCATCGCCGGGCTGACGACGGTGGTGCTGGTGCTGCTGCTCGGGCAGACCCGGGTGCTGTTCGCCATGTGCCGCGACGGCCTGCTGCCGCGCCCGCTGTCCGTGGTGCATCCCACGTTCGGCACGCCCGCGAGGCTCACCGTCCTCATCGGCTTGGTGACCATGGCGCTGGCCGGGTTCGTGTCGTTCGGCGAGCTGGCCGAGCTGGTCAACATCGGCACGCTGTTCGCCTTCATGGTGGTCTCGATCGGCGTGATGGTGCTCCGGCGCACCCGGCCCGACCTGGAGCGGGCCTTCCGCGTGCCGATGGTGCCGGTGCTGCCGATCCTGTCGGTGCTGGCCTGCCTCTACCTGATGCTCAACCTGCCGATGCAGACCTGGCTGCGGTTCGTGATCTGGATGGTCATCGGCGTGGTCGTCTACTTCGCCTACGGCTACCGCCACAGCCGCGCCAACGCCACGCTCACCAAGGAATGAGGAGGAAAGGGGGTGGGCGGCCGCCACCCCCTCGATCCGCTCAGATCGCGGTGACCGCTCCGCTGCCCGCCTTCATCATGCAGGCGTTGCCGTAGACCTTGCCCCACTTCACCGGCTTGCCGTTCCACTTGCCGATGATGATGACGCCGGCCGGCTTCAGCTCTTTGGTGCACGCCGTCTTGGGCGCGACGTTGAGCTTGGCCGGGTCGCCGCCGACCCGGCGCAGCAGGCCGCACGCCGCGTGGGCGGCGGGGTGGGTGCCGCCGTCGGGCATGCAGTTGAGGTAGACGCTCTTGGCGGGCGTGCCCTTCACCGCGACGGTGATCCTGAAGACGGCCTTGGGGGCGCGCGGCGCCGCGAAGGAGGGCGTGGACCCTCCCAACACGATGGCTCCGCACAGAGCGATCGTGCCGACTGCTCGCATCATGGTTACTCTCCGTTCGTAGGACGGCACAGTACGCTACGACGCGAGCAGGCGGCACGTAAGGAGACCATGGGCGGGCCTCGGTAAAAATTAGGCAGGCACCGAGGCCACACCGGGCGGAAGGAACCGAGGCCGGGCGATGCCCGCCCTGTCCAGATAAGGCGTGATGCCACCCAGATGGAACGGCCACCCGGCGCCGAGGATCATGCACAGGTCGATGTCCTGCGGCGCGGCGACCACGCCCTCGTCCAGCATGATCCGGATCTCCGTGGCCAGCGCCCCGAGCACGCGCTCGCGCACCTGCTCGGCCGTGGACGGCGACGCGCCACCGGCGAACAGGGCCACGGCCTCCGGGTCGAGCGAGAAGTCGGGCCGGTAGACGCCCGGCTTGCCCGAGGCGACCAGCTTGGCCATGTTCTCCGACACGCCGAACCGATCGGGGAACGCCTCGTGCAGCGTCTCGGCCACGTGCAGGCCGACCGCCGGGCCGACGAGCTGCAGCAGCGCGAACGGCGTCATCGGCAGCCCGAGACCGTCGAGCGCGTGCTCGGCGACCTCCAGCGGCGTGCCCTCGTCCACCGCCGCGACGACCTCGCCCATGAAGCAGGTCAGCAGCCGGTTCACCACGAACGCGGGAGCGTCCTTGACCAGCACCGACGACTTCTTCAGCGACGTGCCGACCGCGAACGCCGTGGCCAGGGTGGCGTCGTCGGTCGCCGCGCCCCTGACGATCTCCAGCAGCGGCATGACGGCGACCGGGTTGAAGAAGTGGAAGCCGACCAGCCGCCCGGGGTGCCGCAGGCCGGAGCCCATCTCGGTGAGCGAGAGCGAGGAGGTGTTCGTGGCCAGCACGCACGTCTCGGAGACCACGGCCTCGACCTCGGCGAACACCTGCTTCTTGACCGCCATGTCCTCGAACACGGCCTCGATCACGAAGTCGGCGTCGGCGAAGGCGTCCTTGGTGAGCGAGCCGGTGACCAGGGCCTTGAGCCTGTTGGCCTGGTCGGCCGAGACGCGGCCCTTGGCCAGCAGCTTGTCGACCTCGGCGCGGACGTACCCGACGCCCTTGTCCAGCCTGGCCTGGTCGAGGTCGGTCAGGACGACCGGGACCTCAAGGCGGCGGGCGAACAGCAGCGCCATCTGCGAGGCCATCAGCCCGGCGCCGACGACGCCGACCTTGGTGACCTTGCGGGCCAGCGACCTGTCGGGGGCCCCGGCCGGGCGCTTGGCGCGGCGCTGGACCAGGTCGAAGGAGTAGAGCCCGGCCCGCAGCTCGTCGCTCATCAGCAGGTCGGCGAGGGCCTCGTCCTCGGCCGCGAAGCCCGCGTCGCGGGAGGCGGTCTCGGCCCGCGCGATGAGGTCGAGCGCGCGGTAGGGGGCGGGGGTGGCGCCGCGCAGCTTCATGTCGACCAGGAAACGCGCGTCGGCGACGGCCTTCTCCCAGCCGTCGTGCTCCTGACGCTCGACGGCGACCTCGCCCTTGACGACGCGGGCCGCCCAGCGCAGCGACTCCTCCAGGAAGTCGGCCGGCTCGAACATCGCGTCTGCGACACCCAGCCCGTACGCGTCGGCGCCCTTGATCATGCGGTTCTGCGACAGCGGGTTCTCGATGATCAGCTTGATCGCGTTCGCCGGGCCGATCAGGCGGGGGAGGAGCTGCGTGCCGCCCCAGCCGGGCACCAGGCCGAGGAAGCACTCGGGCAGCGCCACCGCGGGCACGCCCGAGGAGATCGTCCGGTACGCGCAGTGCAGCGCGATCTCCAGCCCGCCGCCCATGGCCGCGCCGTTGACGAAGGCGAACGTCGGGATCGGCAGCTCGCCCAGCCTGCGGAAGACGTGGTGGCCGAGCGCGCCGATGGCCAGCGCCTCCTCGCGCGAGGCCACGGCCGCCGCGCCCTTGAGGTCGGCGCCGACGGCGAAGATGAACGGCTTGCCCGTCACGCCCACGGCGACCAGGTCGGTGCGCGCGGCGATCTCCGACAGCGCGCCGTTCAGCGCGAACAGGCCGTGCGGGCCGAACGTGTTCGGCTTGGTGTGGTCGAAGCCGTTGTCCAGCGTGATCAGGGCCATCGTGCCCGCGCCGCCGGGCAGCTCCACGTCGCGCACCAGCGCCTTGGTGACGACCTCGTCGGTGTTGCGGTCGCTCAGCAGCGCGCGCCAGGTCTCGATGTCGCTCATGCCAGGTTCTCCCAGATCACAGTGCCGCCCATGCCCATGCCGACGCACATGGTGGTGATGCCGTACCGCACGTCGGGACGCTCGCCGAACTGGCGGGCGAGCTGCGTCATCAGCCGTACGCCCGAGGAGGCCAGCGGGTGGCCGAAGGCGATGGCGCCGCCGTACTGGTTCACGCGGGGGTCGTCGTCGGCGAGGCCGAAGTGCTCCAGGAAGGCCAGCACCTGGACGGCGAACGCCTCGTTGATCTCGAACAGGCCGATGTCGCCGATGGACAGGCCGGCCAGGCGCAGCGCCCGCTCGGTGGACGGGATCGGGCCCACGCCCATGACCTCGGGGTCCACTCCCGCGAACGCGTAGGAGACCAGCCGCATCTTCGGCGTCAGGCCCAGCTCGCCCGCGACCTCGCGGGCGGCGAGGACGCAGCCGGTGGCGCCGTCGTTGATGCCGGAGGAGTTGCCCGCGGTCACGTTGCCGTGGGGACGGAAGGGCGTCTTGAGCGCGCCCAGCGCCTCCATGGTCGTGCCGGGGCGCGGCGCCTCGTCCTCGACGGCGAGGCCCCAGCCCTTCTCGGCCGTCCTGATCGCGGTCGGCACCAGGTCGGGCTGGATCTTGCCGTCGGCGTACGCCTTGGCCACCTTCTCCTGCGAGAGCACCGCGTAGGCGTCGGCGCGCTCCTTGGAGATCGTCGGGTAGCGGTCGTGCAGGTTCTCGGCGGTCATGCCCATGACCAGCGCGCTCGGGTCGACCAGCTTCTCCGACAGGAAACGCGGGTTGGGGTCGACGCCCTCGCCCATCGGGTGGCGGCCCATGTGCTCGACGCCGCCCGCGATGGCCACGTCGTACGCGCCGAAGGCGATGCCGCCCGCGACCGTGGTCACCGCGGTCATCGCGCCCGCGCACATGCGGTCGATCGCGTAACCGGGCACGCTCTTGGGCAGCCCGGCCAGCACCGCCGCCGAACGGCCGATGGTCAGGCCCTGGTCGCCGATCTGGGTCGTCGCGGCGATGGCCACCTCGTCCACACGCTCGGGAGGCAGGCCGGGGTTGCGCCGGACGAGCTCGCGGATGACGCGGACGACCAGGTCGTCGGCGCGGGTCTCCGCGTACATTCCCTTCGGCCCTGACCTGCCGAAAGGCGTGCGTACGCCGTCGACGAACACGACGTCACGAGAGGAAGGCACGGATTCGCTCCTCGTTCTTGGATGGGGTTCCGCGCCTATGCTACTCGTCGGTAACTACTCCGCAGACGAGAGCGGCGGTGAGCAGTGCGTAGACGACGGGCGTGGCCGGCTCCCAGAGATGGGCGCGGGCTCCGAGCAGGGCCGCGACCGTCACGGCCACGCCCGTCCAGAGCGCCGCGCCCCCTCGTGGACGCGTGCCCCGGCCGGGATCCCACGGATCGCCAGGTGATCCGCCCGGCCGCCCGGCACGCGCCACTGTCCCCAGCGCGTCCCGTGCCCACCAGATGAGGAACGACACCCCCGCCGCCAGGCCGATCAGCATGAGGGAGTCGAGGGCCCAGGTCAGGGTGTCGGCGAAGGCGTACAGGGCGGCGTCGCGGAACTGGCGCGGGGCGGTGCGGCCGAGCAGGAGCAGCACCGACCAGCCGCACGCGAGGCCGAGCCGGCTGAGCGCGCGCCGACGCGCCGAGGGCGGCACGGCGTACAGCTCGCGCTCGCGCCGGCGCA
>JABFVJ010000051.1 GCA_013362835.1 Nonomuraea sp.
TCGGCCAGGCTGGCCAGGCCGTCGTCGCCGCCGGTGGACGGCGAGGTGTTGACCAGTTCGACAACGGTGGCCAAAGAATGCACCATGTCATGGCCAAACGGCATGTTGACTCCTGTCGGGGCCGGTTCTAGCGTGGTCGCAGCGTATCTCTCCCATGGGGCTCGGGGGGTTTCCATGAGTGCATATCGGCGTATCGTCCTGATCGCGATCGCCGGAGCGCTGATCATCTCGACCTCCGCGCCCCTGGTGCGGCTCTCGGGCGTATCGCCCGCGACGTCGGCGTTGTTCCGCTGCGCGTACGCCGTGCCGCCCATGCTCGTGCTGGCCTGGCTGGAACGCCGGAAGCTGGGACCCCTGCCGTTCAGGGGAGCCGTGCTGGCCTGGATCGCCGGGGTGGTGTTCGCGCTCGACCTGCTGTTCTGGCATCAGTCGATCAAGCTGGTCGGCGCCGGGCTCGCGACCGTCCTGGGCAACCTCCAGGTGTTCATCGTGGCCTTCGCCGCCTGGGCGATCTTCCGCGAACGACCCTCCAACCGGCTCATGGCGTGCACGCCGTTCGTGTTCGGCGGGGTGGTGCTGATCTCCGGCGTCTTCGACGGCGCGGCCTACGGGGCCGATCCCGTCATGGGCGCGGTCGCGGGGATCGCCACCTCGATCGTCTACGCGGCGTACCTGCTGCTCATCAAGGCCGGGCCGGGGCGGGCGGCGGGGCCGCTGGCGCAGGCGACCGTCGTGGCGACCGTGCTGATCGCCGTGCTCAGCCCGCTGTTCGGCGGCGCGGACCTGATGCCGACGTGGCCGGCGCACGGGTGGCTGCTGCTGCTCGCGCTGGGGCCGCAGGTCGTCGGGTGGTTGCTGATCGCGTACTCGTTGCCGCGCCAGCCCGCCGCGCTCACGGCGCTGCTGCTGCTGGTGCAGCCCATGACCACGGTCGCGATCTCCGCGCTCCTGCTGGGGGAGCGGCCCTCGCCGCTGCAGCTCGCCGGCTGCGCGGCGGTCGTGCTCGGCGTCCTGTACGGCTCCCGCGGCGCTCAGCCCACCCGGGCCGGCGACGAGCAGGACGAGCAGGTGCCGAAGACCTCGACCGTGTGAGTGATCTCGGTGAAGCCGTGCTCGCCGCCGACCGCCTCGGCCCAGCGCTCGACCGCCGGCCCGGCCACCTCGACGGTGTGGCCGCAGCGGCGGCAGACCAGGTGGTGGTGATGGTCGTCGCTCGCGCAGGCGCGGTAGACCGACTCGCCCTCGTCGGTGCGCAGCACGTCGACCTGGCCGCAGTCGGCCAGCGCCTGGAGCGCGCGGTAGACGGTGGTCAGGCCGATCTTGGCGCCGTGCAGGCGCATCTCGGCGTAGACGTCCTGCGCGCTCCTGAATCCCTCGCTGCGGCGAAGGGTGTCGTGCACGGCATCGCGCCTCGTCGTCATGCGACCTCCTCGACACGGACTCTCGATCGCCGGCTCACTGGGGACTCCTGCCGCATGCGGCTTCGGCGTACGAATTTACCGACACCGAGCGCCAGGACGAAGCCGGCGAGGGCAAGAAGCACGATCGCCGCCCCCGGAGGCACCCGCGCCGACATCGTCGAGGCGAGCAGCCCGCCCACCGAGGCGAGCACGCCGAACACCATCGCGAGGCCCATCGTGGCACGGAACCCGCGCGTGAGCTGCTGACTCGTGGCCACCGGGATCACCATCAGGGCGCTGACCAGCAGCAGCCCGACCACGCGCATGGCGATGACGACCGTGAGCGCGGCGGTGACCGCGATCAGCAGGCTGAGGAAGCGCACCGGCAGCCCGCTCGCCCTGGCCATCTCCTCGTCCTGGCAGAGCACGAACAGCTCCCTGCCGAAGATCACGACCACGCCGATCACCGCCACGGCCAGCGCGCCGATGATCCAGATGTCCTGCTGGGTGACGCTGGCGATGGCGCCGAACAGGTAGGAGTTGAGCTTGGCGTTGCTGCCGCCCGGCGCGATGCCCATGAGCATGACGCCGCCCGCGATGCCGCCGTAGAACAGCAGGGCGAGCGCCACGTCGCCGCTGGTGCGGCCCCTGGCCCTGACCAGCTCGATCGCCACCGCGCCGAGCACGGACACGATCACGGCCGTCAGCACCGGCGCCGTGCCGGTCAGGAAGCCGAGCGCCACGCCGGTCAGCGCGACGTGCCCGATGCCGTCGCCGAGCAGCGCCAGCCTGCGCTGCACGATGAACGTGCCCACCGCCGGCGCGCACAGCCCCACCAGCAGCGCGGCGATCAGCGCGAGCTGGAAGAGGTTCTCCTGCAGAAGGTCGATCATCGTGGTTCTCCCTGCCAGCCGGTCAGCGGGCCCGTGGCCGGCTCCGCGGCGTGCGGATGCTGGTGCTCGTGTCCCGGCCTGGCGCACTCGCCCTCGGGCCGCGGCGGGCTGCCGTCGTGCGCGACGCGGCCCTCGCGGACCACGACGCCGCGCGTGATCAGCGGCTCCAGCGGGCCGAGCTCGTGCGCGACCAGGACGATCGTCTTGCCCTCGCGGACCAGGCCCGACAGCGTGTCGGCCAGCAGCTGCTGGGTCTCGGCGTCGACGCCCGCCGTCGGCTCGTCCATCACGTACGTGTCGGGCTCCCCGGCCAGGGCGCGGGCGATGAGCACCCGCTGCTGCTGACCGCCCGACAACGACTGCACGGGGTCGGAAGACTTGCCGGTCAGGCCGACCGCCTCCAGGGCCTGCGAGACCGCCGCCTTGTCGGCCGCGCTCGTCCTGCGGAGCCTGCTCTGCCTGGCGATGCGGCCCGAGGCGACGACCTCGCGCACCGTGGCGGGCACGCCGCCGCCGATCTGGAGCCGCTGGGGCACGTAGCCGATGCGCCACCAGTCGCGGAAGCGGGCGGGCGGCGATCCGTAGACGAGGGTCTGGCCGCCGGACAGCGGGGTGAGGCCGAGCAGCGCGCGGACCAGGGTGGACTTGCCCGAGCCGTTGGCGCCGAGCAGGGCCACCACCTCGCCGGGGCACACGGTCAGGTCGACGCCGCGCAGGACCTGCTTGCCGTCGAAGCCGACCCGGCCGTCGGTCATCGCGAAGGCCGTCTCGCTCATGCCGTACACCTCAGTGCTGTTTGAAGGGTTTTGAGGTTATCGCGCATGGCGGACAGGTAGTCGCCGGAGGGCTTGCTCTCCAGCGGGTCGAGCACCGCCGTCTTCGCCCCGACCTCGCCGGCCAGCACCTCGGCCACCTTCGGGCTGACCAGGGACTCGGTGAAGATCGTGGTGACGCCCTCGGCCTTGGCCAGCTTGGCCACCTCCGACAGGCGCCTCGGCGAGGGCTCGGCCTCGGGGTCGAGCGTGATGCCGACCTGCTTGAGGTGGTAGCGGTCGGCCAGGTAGCCGAACGCCTCGTGGGCGGTGACCAGGCTCTTGCTCGCGCACGACCCGAGGCCCTTGGCGAACTCCTGGTCGAGCCCGCCGAGCGTGCCCGCCGTCCTGGCCGCGCGGTCCTTGTACGCCTGCGCGTGCTCCGGATCGGCGGCGGCCAGGCGCTCGCCGAGCCTGGTCGCGACCGTGGCCAGGCGGGAGGGGTCGAGCCAGATGTGCGGGTCGTAGGAGACGGCGTGCTCCTCGTGCCCTTCCTCCTCCTCGGCGTGCTCGCCCGCCGGGATCGTGGTGACGGCGGTGGCGGCGTCGAAGGCCGTCTCGGCCTGGACCGCGTCGTCCACGGCCGGCTGGACGCCCTTGATGTAGACCGTCAGCGCCGCGTCCTGGAGCTTGGTCATCTGCTGCAGGCCCAGCTCCAGGTCGTGGGGCTCGACGCCGGGCGCGGTCAGGACGGTCACGTCGATGTCGGAGCCGCCCACCTGCTCGGTGAGCCACTGGAGCGGATAGAAGGCGGCGACCACTTCGGGCCTGCCGCCGGAGGCGGCGGTCTCCGCCGACCCGGCGCCGCAGGCGGACGTGGCCAGCAGGGCTGCTCCGGCTAGAAGGGTTACGGCGCGCATTGGGGGCGTACGGGACATCACGCCCTCGATTATGGAGAAAATGAAAATGATTGTCAAAATCTCCGGGCGAGCTCGATTAGAACGCACCAAACCGGTCAGCGGCCAGGATCGCCAGGAAGACCAGCATCGCCACCCGCAGCAGCCGCCCGCCGAGCCCCAGCGACGGCCACGACAGATAGGCCAGCCAGCCCACGAACGCCAGCACCACCAGCGCCGCGACCCCGCCCAGCCAGTTGGCCAGCGCGAAGCCCGCCAGCAGAAGGATCACCAGCAGCGCGGGCGCCACCCACCGGGGCACCTGCGTGAACAGGAACGTCATCGGGATCGCGCTGCGCTGCTCGACGGCCTTGCGCAGGCCGCGCGCGCCCGGCGTGAAGAACTGCTCGCCCTGGGGCAGCGGGCGCTTGTTTTTTGAGGCCACGTCGAGAGCCTAGGGGAGTTCGCGTGACAGCGGGGCCTGCACCTCTAGGCTGGGCAGGTGCTCGCCGTGATCCGATACACCGTGCCAGAGTCCCAGTCCCAAGACTTCCTCAAGCAGGGCCACGCCATCCTCGACACGTTCGCCGCCCAGCCGGGCTACCAGCGCGGCAGGCTGGCGCGTTCGGTCGACGAGCCCAACCTGTGGGCGTTGGTCAGCGAATGGGAGGGCGCGGGGTTCTACCGCAGGGCGTTGTCCGCCGCCCGTATGGCCATGTATCCGCTGATGATCCTCATGGTCAACGAACCCAGCGCCTTCGAGGACGTCTACACCCAGGACGGGGCGTAGCGATACTCGCGCGCGAGACCGGGCGAGCGTCCCCTAAGCTGGGATCTCACCGATTTCAACTCGCCGACCTCCAGCCGGAAAGAGACGCAACCAAAATGGCACGACGCACCGACGTCATGGACACCATCGTCAGCCTCGCCAAGCGCCGCGGGCTCGTCTACCCGTCGAGCGAGATCTACGGGGGGCTGCGCGCGTCGTGGGACTACGGTCCACTGGGCGTCGAGCTGAAGAACAACGTCAAGCGGCAGTGGTGGCTGTCGATGGTCCAGTCGCGCGACGACGTCGTGGGCCTCGACTCCTGCGTGATCCTCGCCCCCGAGGTGTGGCGGGCGAGCGGCCACGTCGAGACCTTCACCGACCCGCTCACCGAGTGCCTGTCCTGCCACAAGCGCTTCCGCGCCGACCACCTCGTCGAGGCGTACGAGGAGAAGAACGGCAAGGAGCCGGAGAACGGCCTGGCCGACATCACCTGCCCCAACTGCGGCAACAAGGGCACCTTCACCGAGCCCCGCCAGTTCAGCGGCCTGCTCAAGACCTACCTCGGCCCGGTGGAGGACGAGTCCGGCCTCGCCTGGCTGCGCCCCGAGACCGCCCAGGGCATCTTCATCAACTACCTCAACGTGCAGCAGTCGGCCCGCAGGAAGATCCCGTTCGGCATCGGCCAGATCGGCAAGTCGTTCCGCAACGAGATCACCCCGGGCAACTTCATCTTCCGCACGCGCGAGTTCGAGCAGATGGAGATGGAGTTCTTCGTCAAGCCCGGCTCCGACGAGGAGTGGCACCAATACTGGATCGACGAGCGCTTCCGCTGGTACTCCGACCTCGGCATCAACAAGGACAACCTGCGCCTCTACGAGCACCCGCAGGAGAAGCTGTCCCACTACTCCAAGCGCACGGTCGACGTGGAATACCGCTTCAACTTCCAGGGCTCGGAGTGGGGCGAGCTCGAAGGCATCGCCAACCGCACCGACTTCGACCTCACCGCCCACTCCAAGGCGTCGGGCGTCGACCTGAGCTTCTTCGAGCAGGACACCGGTGAGCGTTACGTCCCCTACGTCATCGAGCCGGCCGCCGGCGTCGACCGCGCGACGCTGACGTTCCTCCTCGACGCCTACACCGAGGACGAGGCGCCCAACGCCAAGGGCGTCCCGGAGAAGCGCACGGTGCTGCGCCTCGACCACCGGCTCGCGCCGGTCAAGGCCGCGGTGCTGCCGCTGTCCCGCAACGCCGACCTGTCGCCGAAGGCCCGCGACCTCGCCGCGCAGCTGCGCCGGCGCTGGAACGTCGAGTTCGACGACGCGGGCGCGATCGGCCGCCGCTACCGCCGCCAGGACGAGATCGGCACGCCGTTCTGCATCACGGTCGACTTCGACACCCTTGAGGACCACGCGGTGACGATCCGCGAGCGCGACAGCATGGCCCAGGAGCGCATCTCGATCGACCAGGTCGACGCCTACCTGCGTCAGCGGCTCAACGACTGATCCGCCCCGCCCAGGCCGCCCCGGCATCCCGCCGCGGGCGGCCTTCGCGTGTCACTCCACCACCCGCCCGACCAGCTGCCCCTCACGCGGCACCACGACGCAGTACGCCGTGCGGTGGCGCGGCCACTCCTCCTCCAGCGGCGGCAGCGCGGTGACCGCGACCTCGTCCCGCCTGCTCGGCTTGATCCTGGTCCGCGGCGTGCAGAACTCCTTCGCCAGCAGCCTGGCCCGCTCGCTGCCCGGCCACGGGCCGTTGGGCACCACGTAGATCATCGCGAACTCGGCGGCGTGCGGGTTGCCGCACGGCACGACCGTCGTGATGAGGCCGTCGGGGATCGTCACGAGGCAGTCGCCGGGCCGCAGCTCGGTGGCGTGCTCCTGCACGGCTCCCGGGGGCAGGCGCACGGCCGGTTCGTCGGGTGTGCCGGAACCACAGGCGGACAGCGCCAAGGCCAGGCAGGCGACGATCAGGCCTCGTGGCGTCGTGCGGGGCATGCCTGGAGAGTGTCATGTCTCGATCACGTCCACATGACGGAACGAACCGAGCTGGGTCACGTTGAGCGGGCGCGCCTGGCGCACACCGCCCGCGTGAGGACGTAGGCCACCACCGGCAGGACGAAGACCGCGATCCGGAGCCCCAGGACGACCGTCTGGTAGGTGTCGGCCGGGACCGTCAGCAGCGATCCCGGAGCCGGCGCGGGCGGCGGGAGGGGCGCGGCGGAGTGCATGGCGGGCGGCGCCGCGGACACCCACGTCCCCGCCCACAGCACCGTGAAGAACGTGATGACGGCCACGCCGAACGCCGTGCGCCCCGGCGCCCGCGAGGGCCGGTCCAGCAGGTGGTGGTGGCGGACGTCGCCGGTGCGGCGGCGCTCGATGAACGGGTAGAGGAACAGCACCCCGAAGAAGGCCGTCAGGATCAGCGGCGGGATCCACAGCCCGAGCTGCAGCACGAACCCGCCGACGGTGATCTCCCAGGGCGGCGCCAGCCGCTGCGCGCCGTCGAGCACCCCGTAGTACCAGAACGGCTGCGCCGACGGCGGAGCCGAGCCCTGCCGGTACGCCCCGTGCTCCCACACCGGGTTGACCCGCACGAGCGTGGCCAGCAACGCGATGGCCGCGATCGTGAACAGCGCGGTGGCGCCGTTCTTGACCGCGAAGTACGGGAAGAAGGGCCCGCCGGTGACCTTGTCCTCGGCCGTGGCGGTCGCCCGGCGTTCGGTGTGCTTCTGCCGCCAGGTGAGGACCAGCCCGTGCAGCGGCACCACCGCGAGCAGGATGCCCGGCACCAGCAGCACGTGCGTGACGAAGATCCGCGGGATGACCTGCCCCGGGAAACCGCCGTCGAACACGAACGCCGACACGTACGTGCCCACCAGCGGGATCGACAGCAGCAGCCCCTGCGCCTGCCGCAGCCCGGTCATGCCGAGCTGGTCGGCCGGCAGGGAGACGCCGAGGAACGACTCGAACAGCGCCAGCCCGAACAGCAGCACGCCGAGCATCCAGATCACCTCGCGCGGCTTCCTGAACGCCCCGGTGAAGAAGACGCGGCACAGGTGGGCCACGATCGCCAGCACGAAGATCGTCGCCGACCAGTGGTGGAGCTGGCGGATCAGCAGCCCGCCGCGCACGTTGAGGCTGATCTCCACGACGGAGTCGTAGGCCACGTCCGGGTTGGGCTTGTAGAACAGCGTCAGGAAGGTGCCGGTGAGCACCAGCATCACGAACGAGTACAGCGCGAGCTCGCCCAGCAGGAACGACCAGTGGCTCGGGAAGAGCTTGCGGAGCTGCGGGCGCAGCCACCGGCCGAACGGCAGCCGGTCGTCGAGGTAGATCGCCGTGTCCCTGGCCGTCTTGGCCGATCCGGCGACGAAGCGTTCACGACGCTTGGGCTTCGTAGGAGTGGCCATGGGCGCCTCCTGGTGGGGGTGTGATCTGATTCTGCACCCGTGGCCGAACTTTCTCAAGAATTGGTGTAAACCAATTGGTATAAACCAATTTATCGGGCAGTGGTCCTATAATTGGATTAGACCTGTGGTGTGCCGTTGACCTGCAAAAACGATGACTTAACCGAGGAGTGAAGTTTCATCATCAATTTCGCCGGTAGAGTCCGGCACAGAAGCGTTGGATTGGAGCTGTGGTGGCCAAGTATGTTTACGACTTCACCGAGGGCAACAGGAATCTCAAGGATCTCCTCGGTGGAAAGGGTGCGAACCTCGCCGAGATGACCAATCTCGGGTTGCCCGTTCCCCCCGGGTTCACGATCACCACTGAAGCCTGCCGTCACTACCTGACGGAAGGCGCTCTTCCCGGCGGCCTGGAGCAGGAGGTCGCCGAGCACCTGGACGCCCTGGAGGCCCAGATGGGCCGCAGACTCGGGCAGGCCGACGACCCGCTGCTCGTCAGCGTACGATCGGGCGCCAAGTTCTCCATGCCGGGCATGATGGAGACGGTCCTCAACATCGGGCTCAATGACGAGTCGGTCCACGGCCTGGCCAAGCAGGCCGGCGGCAACGACCGCTTCGCCTGGGACTCCTACCGCCGCCTGATCCAGATGTTCGGCAAGACGGTGCTCGGCCTCGACGGCGAGCTGTTCGAGCACGCGCTCGACGAGCTGAAGGGCCGCCGCCAGGACACCGACCTCGACGCGGGCGAGCTGCAGGGCCTCGTGGAGACGTTCAAGGGCATCGTCCGCGAGCAGACCGGCAAGGACTTCCCCGCCGACCCCCGCGAGCAGATGCGCCTCGCCGTCATGGCGGTCTTCGACTCCTGGAACGCCCCGCGCGCCATCCTCTACCGCCGCCAGGAACGGATCCCCGCCGACCTCGGCACCGCCGTCAACATCGTCGCCATGGTCTTCGGCAACGTCGGCGACGACTCCGGCACCGGCGTCGCCTTCACCCGCGACCCCGGCTCGGGCCAGCAGGGCATCTACGGCGACTACCTGCAGAACGCCCAGGGCGAGGACGTCGTCGCCGGCATCCGCAACACCATCCCCCTCCAGGAGCTCGAACGTATCGACAAGAGCTCGTACGACGAGCTGCTCCAGATCATGGACACGCTGGAGAACCACTACAAGGACCTGTGCGACATCGAGTTCACGATCGAGCGCGGCAAGCTGTGGATGCTCCAGACCCGCGTGGGCAAGCGCACCGCCGCGGCCGCCTTCTGCATCGCCACCCAGCTCGTCGACCAGGGCCTGATCACCCTCGACGAGGCCGTCACCCGCGTGAACGGCGACCAGCTCGCCCAGCTCATGTTCCCCCGCTTCGACGCCGCCGCCGAGAAGAAGAAGATCGCCAAGGGCATGAACGCCTCGCCCGGCGCCGCCGTCGGCAAGGCCGTCTTCTCCTCCGAGCGCGCGGTCGAGCTGGCCGGGCAGGGCGAGGACGTCATCCTCGTCCGCCGCGAGACCAACCCCGACGACCTGGCCGGCATGATCGCCGCCAAGGGCATCCTGACCAGCCGCGGCGGCAAGACCTCGCACGCGGCCGTGGTCGCCCGCGGCATGGGCAAGACGTGCGTGTGCGGCGCCGAGGAGCTGGAGGTCTCGACCGGTGAACGCCGGTTCACCGCGCCCGGCGGCGAGGTCGTCTCGGAAGGTGACGTGATCTCCATCGACGGCACCACCGGCGAGGTCTGCCTCGGCGAGGTCCCGGTCGTGGACTCGGCCGTCGTCGAGTACTTCGAGGGCGCCCGGCCTGACGACGACCTGGTCAGAGCCGTGGACCGGGTCATGCGCCACGCCGACTCCGTCCGCCGGCTCCAGGTTCGCGCCAACGCCGACACCCCCGACGACGCCGCGCGCGCCCGCCGCTTCGGCGCCCAGGGCATCGGCCTGTGCCGCACCGAGCACATGTTCCTCGGCGAACGCCGCCAGCTCGTGGAGGACCTCGTACTCGCCGCCACCGACGAGGAACGCCAGACCGCGCTCGACGCCCTGGAACCCCTGCAGAAGTCCGACTTCATCGGCATCTTCCAGGCCATGGGCGGTGACCCCGTCACCATCCGCCTCATCGACCCGCCCCTGCACGAGTTCCTGCCCGACCTCGTGGACCTGTCGGTCAAGGTCGCCACCTCGCCCGACGTCACCGACAAGGACCGCAAGCTCCTCGCCGCCGTCAAGAGACTGCACGAGCAGAACCCGATGCTGGGCCTGCGCGGCGTACGCCTCGGGCTGGTGATCCCCGGCCTGTTCGCCATGCAGGTGCGCGCGATCGCCCAGGCCGCCGCCGAGGTGCCGGGCGCCCGCCCGGAGATCATGATCCCGCTGGTGGCCGCCGTCCAGGAGCTGGAGTCCGTACGCGAGGAGGCTGCCAGGATCCTCGCGGAGGCCGGGGTCGAGGCGCTGATCGGGACCATGATCGAAGTCCCCAGGGCGGCGCTCACGGCCGGCCAGATCGCCGAGGCCGCCGAGTTCTTCTCCTTCGGCACCAACGACCTGACCCAGATGACCTGGGGCTTCAGCCGCGACGACGTGGAGGCCGCCTTCTTCTCCCGCTACCTGGAGCTCGGCATCTTCGGCGTCAGCCCGTTCGAGACCCTGGACAGGGAAGGCGTGGGCCGCCTGGTGAGGATCGCCGTCGAGGAGGGCCGCGCCGCCCGCCCCGGCCTGCACGTGGGCATCTGCGGCGAGCACGGCGGCGACCCCGACTCGGTGCACTTCTGCCACGAGGTCGGCCTGGACTACGTCTCCTGCTCCCCGTTCCGCATCCCGGTGGCCCGCCTGGAAGCCGGCCGCGCCGCCCTGGCCGACACCGACTCGGACACCCGCTGACGCGCCCCTGAGGGCGGCCGGCGGCCGCCCTCAGGTCGAAGTCAGCGCCTCTTCCACGGGCACGTAGTCGTGCCGCATCCCGTGGTCGCCGAGCCACTGCCGCAACCCCGCCACCGCACCCGGATCCCCGGCGACCTGAGCCGCGTACTCCGACAGCGCCACCTCTTCGCCGTCCTCGAACAGCAGCCGCGCGGGCCCGGACCACGACAGGGTCCACCGCGCCTCCCCGAGCCGGATCAGCACGGCCTCCAGCGCCTGCCCGAGCACCCCGGCGAGCAGCGTCTCCGACGGCCGCCAGCCCAGCTCGCGCAGCTGCTCCTCCAGCTCCGCCTGCCGCCCCCTGGCGATCGCCTCGAAGGCCGCGTCCAGGTACGGCCGCGCCGCCCCCATCACCCGCTGCCCCGCCACCGCGAGGTCGTGCAGCGCCTCGGCGTTGCGGCCCGCGTACATGCCCTGCGCGACCAGCTCCTCCCACGGCACCGGACGCAGCCCGGTCAGCGCCTCCTGGGTCCACATCGACCGCTCCACCGCCTCGACCGCGACGTCCGGGTCGCGCAGCAGCGTCAGGGCCGAACGCGGGTCGGGCACGTGCTGCGGCTCGGCCAGGTGCTCGGCGGCGGCGAGACGTT
Source organism: Nonomuraea sp. (assembly GCA_013362835.1). The sequence continues at coordinate 11,619 of JABFVJ010000051.1, forward strand.
CGGCCAGACCGGGATGGGAGTCGTACGGCGAGACCTCCTGCGGCTCCCCGGCCCGCCCGGCGATCTCGGCCTGCCTGCCGGGGTCGCGCATCAGCGCGTGGAACCCGCCGAACACCGACGCGGGACGGACCCCGCCCACGCCGGTCAGCGACAGGTAGTCGTGGACGTACAGGTCCCAGCCCAGGGCGGTGTTGTGGATCTTGTGGAGGGCGTTCGCCATGGCCTGCCGGCCGCCGATCGACACGCCGAGCGCGTCGGCCTCCAGCTCCTGCCTGCGCGACACGGCCTGCGAAACCCGCAGGTAGAGCTTGGCGTACCAGGAGAAGAGCCGTTGAATGAACGGGTGGTTGCCGAGCCCCTGCACGGTCGCGATCAGCGACACCCGCCCCCGGTAGACGGGCGCGCCCAGCCGCGTGTGGGCGCCGCTGTAGTGGCCGAGCTCGTGGCCGAGCACCCAGCGCATCTCGTCGACGGTGAGGGTCTGCAGGAGCGGCAGCCCGATGTACATGCGCCGCCGCGTCGCCCGCAGCCCCAGGAAGCGGGTGTCCTCGGAGACCGCCGCGTTCACCTCGGCGACCAGGCGGATCTCGTCGGGAGGCGCGGTGCGTACGCGCTGGGCGAGCTCCTCGACCGTCCGCCAGAGCGCGGGCTCGTGCTCGCGCCCCACCGGCACCCCGGGCTGCTCGCCGCCCGAGCCGCGGCCCGCCATGAACAGGGCCCGCACGAGCGCGCCCGCGGCCAGCGTGAGCACGATCGCGACCTTGAGCGCGGTGGCGTGGAAGTCCACGATCAGCAGGACGTCGAAGAACACGGCGGCCCCGAGGACGAGGCCGACCAGAACGTAGAAGCCGGCGAGCAGGCTGTAGGCCAGCACCGCTCGGAACGCTGTCGTCATGGGGGAGGGCTCCCGGGGAAGGGGTTCTCGCGAGGCTTGACACTAGCGGAGTCGGGAAACTGGATAAAATCACTGCACAGATGTCGTACTACGACGAGCACGACCGAGAGCGATGGGTCCCGGAACCTCCCGGCAACCCCGAACGCGCCGCGTTCGAGCGCGACCGCGCCCGGGTGCTCCACAGCGCCGCGCTGCGCAGGCTGGCGGCCAAGACGCAGGTCGTGGGCCCCGGCGAGACGCTCGGCGGCGGCCAGCACATCCCGCGCACCCGGCTGACGCACTCGCTCGAATGCGCCCAGGTCGGCAGGGAGATGGGGGCCACGCTCGGCGTCGACCCCGACCTGGTGGAGACCGCCTGCCTGGCGCACGACCTCGGCCATCCGCCGTTCGGTCACAACGGCGAGGTGGCGCTCAACGCGCTGGCCACCTCCTGCGGCGGCTTCGAGGGCAACGCGCAGAGCCTGCGCCTGCTCACCCGGCTGGAGGCCAAGGTCCTCACGGAAGACGGCCGCAGCGCCGGGCTCAACCTCACCAGGGCGGCGCTCGACGCCTCCATCAAATACCCCTGGACGTGCGAGAAGTCCCCGAAGTTCGGCGTCTACCACGACGACCTGCCCGTCTTCCAGTGGATCAGGGAGGACGCCCCGGAAGGCCGGGTCAGCTTCGAGGCCCAGATCATGGACTGGGCCGACGACGTCGCCTACTCCGTCCACGACCTCGAAGACGCCCTGCACTCCGGCCACGTCACCCCCGAGGCGCTCCAGTCGGCCGCAGAGCGCAGGGAGGTCGCCCGGATCACCCGCACCTGGTACGCGCCCGGCGCCGACCCCGCCGAGCTGGAGGACGTCTTCGCCAAGCTGATCGCCGACCCGCTGTGGCCGCGCCGCTTCGAGGCCACGCTCGCCGACCTCGCCGGCCTCAAGGCGCTCACCAGCGGCCTCATCGGCCGCTTCTGCCGCTCGGCCCAGACGGCCACCAAGGAGGTCTACGGCGCCCGCCACCGCGCCGACCTCGTCGTCCCGCACGCCACGCTGCTGGAGTGCGCCCTGCTCAAGGGCGTGACCGCCCACTACGTGATGACCACGGAAGGCCACCACGCCAACCAGGCCAGGCAGCGCGAGCTGATCACCGAGCTCGCCTCCCTCATCACCCTCGGCGCCCCCGGCACCCTCGAACCCGCCTTCAGGCCCGCCTTCCAGGAGGCGCCCGACGATCCGGCGCGGGTGCGGGTCGTGATCGACCAGATCGCCTCGCTCACCGACACCTCGGCCGTGGCCTGGCATCGGCGGCTGTCCACATGACGGCGAAACCGCTGTCACAAGCGGCTTTCCCGATGTCCCCGGTCGGCGGATACTGCGCGCATGGCCACATATGTGATCGTCGGCGCGGGCCTGGCAGGGGCCAAGGCGGCGCAGACGTTGCGCGAGGAGGGCTTCGACGGCGAGATCGTGCTCGTCGGCGCGGAGACCGAACGCCCGTATGAACGACCGCCCCTGTCCAAGGAGTACCTGCAGGGCAGGAGCGAACGAGAGAAGATCTTCGTCCACCCGCCGGAATGGTACGCCGACAACGACGTGGACCTGCGGCTCGGCCTGCCCGTCACCCGCATCGAGCTCGACCGCCACCTGGTCAGGCTCGCCGACGGGTCGCGCCGGCGGTACGACAAGCTGCTCATCGCGACCGGCGCCACGCCGAGACGGCTGCCCGGCCCCGCCTACTACCTGCGTACGGTCGAGGACAGCGAGGCCCTGAGGCGGCGCTTCGCCGAGGGCGGCAGCGTGATCGTGGTCGGCGCCTCCTGGATCGGGCTGGAGACCGCCGCGGCGGCCCGTACGGCGGGCTGCGCGGTCACGGTCGTCGAACCCGAGCCGACCGCCCTGAACCGGGCACTCGGCCCCGAACTCGGCGACCTGTTCGCCCGCCTGCACGCCCGCAACGGCGTCGAGCTGCGTTTCGGCACCGCCGCCGCCGAGGTCACCGAGACCGGCGTACGGCTCAGCTCGGGGGAGCGCCTGACCGCCGACCTCGTCGTGGCGGGCATCGGCGCCGCGCCCGAGGTGGAGCTCGCCCGCGACGCAGGTCTGGACGTCGGCCACGGCATCCTCACCGACGCCGCGCTGCGCACCTCGCACCCCGACGTGTACGCCGCCGGCGACGTCGCCGAGCCCTTCCACCCCCTGTACGGCAGGCGCGTACGCGTCGAGCACTGGGCCAACGCCCTCGACGGCGGTCCGGCCGCCGCCCGCTCGATGCTCGGCCAGGACGTCGTCCACGACCCGATCCCGTACTTCTACACCGACCAGTACGACCTGGGCATGGAGTTCTCCGGCCTCGTCGACGGCTACGACGAGATCGTCTACCGGGGGTCGGTGGAGGAGCTGAGGTTCATCGCGTACTGGCTGCGCGAGGGCCGGGTGGTCGCCGGCATGAACGTCAACACCTGGGACGTCGTGGACGAGATCCAGCAGCTCATCCGGTCGGGTGTCATCGTTGACCAAAAGGAGTTGTCGACGGGTCCGCTGTGATCGCGCTGTCGTCGTCGTCCTGGCGGGGCTTGTCGGTCCTCTTGCTGCCCTGGGCCACCTTCTTCGGCTTGCACTGCACCGCGCAGCGCGGCGTCTCGCCGAGCCTGCCGCGCAGCGCCAGCGTCTCCTTGCGGGGGGAGAGCGTGCGGTTGCCGGTCTGCCAGGCGTCCAGGTAGTCCCACGGCTCGACCATGCCCCTGCGTACCCACCAATAGGCCGGGCCGGTCTTCCACGAGATCGCGAAGTACAGGTTGGAGCCGGTGTCGCGGGCGTTGCCCGACCTGCCCACCTTGCCGAGCAACTGCCCGGCCTTGACGCGTACGCCGGGCTTGATCCCCTCGACGACGGAGTCGAGGTGGCCGCCGAGGTAACGCACGCCGTCGTCGCCGACGATCGTGACGAACCTGCCCTCGCGGTCGGCGCCCCTGTCCGTGGACGGGCGCCACCTGTTCTGCACGTTCACCTCGTCGACGACCCCGTCGACGGGCGCCACGAACGAGCAGCCCTGCGCGGCCCAGATCGTCGTCTTGGGCAGCACGAGCAGGCTGCGCTGGTAGGTGGTGCGACAGTCCTTGACCGGGAACGCGTAGGTGAACTTCGACAGCTTGGGCGGCGGCACCTTGACCGGGTCGTCACCCTTCGGCGGCTGCTCGGCGGCCTGATGGGACGGGCTGGGCAGAGGAGTGGTGGCATCGGCCACCGGAGTGGGGCTCGTGGGGACGCTCGTGGCGGGGGCGGTGGACGGCGACTGGGCGCTGACACCCGCCACCCCGGTCGCCTGGGCGCAGGCGCCGGTGAGCAGCACGGCGCCGACGACGGCCGCCCATCGTCCGATATGCCCCGATTGCATGATCTTCCCCACCCGTGTCACCGTTTCCACCGACAACCCTCACCTTTGTAGCCGACCACGGGGCTCCGCATCACCAGTTTCCCGCTTTAGCAACCCAGAGGTGACGCCCGTCTTCCCCGCGCGCCCACGGCCCCTGTCTCCCCGCCCACCGGCCACGGGACACCCCGGATGGGGCGGAACCGTCGGCCGGGCGGAATAGACTCACCGGCGTGGCTGGCCGGATCCGTGATGTCGACATCGCGCTCGTACGCGAGCGTTCACCCATCGCCGACGTGATCGGCGAGCACATCCAGTTGCGCAACGCCGGAGGGGGCAACCTCAAGGGCCTGTGCCCCTTCCACGACGAGAAGAGCCCCTCCTTCAACGTCACCCCCGAGCGCGGAATGTACTTCTG
>JABFVJ010000419.1 GCA_013362835.1 Nonomuraea sp.
GCGCCCTCGCCGCCGGAGCCGGTGGCCCTGGACAGGCCGGGGAGCACGTTCTGGCCCATGAACCAGCCGTGGTCGGCGGGGTTGACGACGAGCGTGGGCACGAGCGTGGTGGGCCGCAGCACGCCCGGCTCTGCCACGTCGGCCCCGACCAGCGAGTTGACCAGGGTGGACTTGCCCGCCCCCGTGGACCCGCCGACGACGGCGAGCAGCGGCGCGTCGATCGCGCGCAGCCTGGGCAGCAGGTAGTCGTCGAGCTGGCCGGTCAGCTCGCGCAGGGCACGCCGGTCGGCCGCCACGTCGCCGATCGCGAGCGGGAACAGCTCGCGACCGAGCGGGCGGCGCAACGACTCCAACGCGCCCAGCAGATCCATAGGTGTCGACCCCGCTTCCCGCGGTACGCCGCTCGACACCTGCGCCCGCGGGTCCACGCTACGGGGGGCCGCCCGCGCCGGTCCACAGCGCGGCCCGCGAGTCGGCCGTCTTAACCGGCGGGAGGCGGCTCGCGCAGCACGTATCCGACGCTGCGCAGGGTGTGGATCAGGCGGGGTTCGACGTCGTCCACCTTGCGGCGCAGGTAGGAGACGTACGACTCGACGACGCCGGCGTCGCCGCCGAAGTCGTAGTTCCACACGTGGTCGAGGATCTGCGCCTTCGACAGCACGCGGCCGGCGTTGACCATGAAGTAGTGCAGCAGCTTGAACTCGGTCGGCGACAGCCGCACCTGGCGGCCGGCCCGCCACACCTCGCGGGCGTCCTCGTCCAGCTCCAGGTCGGCCACCTTGAGCCGGCTCGACGGCGCGCCCTCGGTCCTCGTACGCCGCAGCACCGCCCGGATCCTGGCCTGCACCTCCTCCAGGCTGAACGGCTTGGTCACGTAGTCGTCGCCCACCCGCAGCCCGGCGATCTTGTCCTCGGTGGCGTCCCGGGCCGTGAGGAACAGCACGGGCGCGTCGATCCGCCTGGCCACCTCGAACCCGTCGAGGTCGGGCAGCATCACGTCGAGCACCACCAGGTCGGGCGCGGCGCGTTCGGCCACTTCGACGGCCTCCTGCCCGTCGGCGGCGGTCAGCACCTCGAACCCGGAGAAACGCAGGCTCGCGGACAGCAGGTCCCTGATGCTGGGCTCGTCGTCCACCACCATGATCAGGGCCTCGCGGGGCTCCCTGAGCTCGGGTTTCGTCACCTCACCAGAGTGTCGCAGGCACCTGAGGGTTAGCTGAAGGCTCACTCCAAGGCGAGTGGGAGTTCGACCCTGAAGGTGGAGCCGTTCTCGGGGGAGCTGGTCAGCGTCACGGTGCCGCCGTGCGCCTGGACGAGCGCCCGCACGATGGCCAGGCCGAGCCCGCTGCCGCGGTCCTCGGCCGAGCGGCGGCGGGTGCGCGCCGAGTCGGCCCGGTAGAAGCGTTCGAAGACCTTCTCGACCTGGTCGGGGGTGAGGCCGGGGCCGCTGTCGGCGACCTCGGTGAAGACCGTGTCGTCGGTCGTGCCGGCGCGGACGACGATGGGCGTGCCCGGCTCGGTGTGCACGATCGCGTTGGTCATCAGGTTGCTGATCACCTGACGCAGGCGCACCTCGTCGCCGGAGACGATCAGCGCCGCGCCGCCGACCACGTCCAGCTTCACCGTACGGTCGGGCGCGAGGATCCGCGCGTCCTGGACGGCGTCGGCGACCAGGGCCAGCATGTCCACCGGGCGCATCCGGAGGGGGCGCTGCTGGTCGACCCTGGCCAGCAGCAGCAGGTCGTCCACGAGCAGGCTCATCCGGCCGGCGGCCTTCTCCACGCGCTGCATGAGCTCGGCGGGGTCGGCGCCGGGGTTCTGCCTGGAGTACTCGGCGAAGCCGCGGATCGAGGTCAGCGGGGTGCGCAGCTCGTGGGAGGCGTCGCCGACGAACTGGCGCATGCGGTCCTCGGAACGGCGGGCCGCCGCCTCCGACGCCGAGCGCGCCGCGAACGCGGCCTCGATCTGCGCGAGCATGCCGTTGAGCGACCGCGCCAGGCGTCCCACCTCGGTACGCGGGTCGCCGTCGGGCACCCGCCTGCCGAGCTCGCCGTCGGCGATGGCCTCGGCCGTACGCTCGATCTCGCCGAGCGGCCGCATGCTGCGGCGGACGATCGTGACGCCCGCGACCGCCAGGATGAGCAGGATGCCGCCGCCGCCGAGCAGCTCGATCAGCACGAGCCGCCGGGTGATGGCGTCGACCTCCTCCAGGTCCACGGCGACGACCAGCGTGGTGCGCTGGACCTGGCTCTGCCGCACCCGCCACTCGCCGTCGCCGCCGGACGCGCGCGTGGTGTAGGCGTCGGGGCCGGGCGAGTCCCGCAGGACGGGCCGGGGCTTGGCGTCCACGTCGCGGTCGCGCAGCATGGGGACGAACGCCCCGCCGGGCTCCTTGACCAGGGCGATCGCGTCCGACTCGATGAGGATCGGCCGGTCGGGGGTCTCCCTGTCCCTGCGCCAGTCGCTCACGACCTTCTTGTGCATGCGCACGCTGAGCAGGTTGAGCTGGCTGTCCACCCGGTCCATGAGGTAGCCGTGCAGGACCGAGACGCTGACCAGGCCGACGAAGGTCATGCCGAAGCCGAGCAGCGCCAGCATCGACGCGATCAGCTTGACCCTCAGCGGCAGATCGCGCATCAGGGGCTCGGTGGCAGGCGCAGGACGTAACCGACGCCGCGCAGGGTGTGGATGAGCCGGGGGCTGCGGTTGTCGATCTTCCTGCGCAGCACGGAGACGTACGACTCGACGATGCCCACCTCGCCCCTGAAGTCGTAGTCCCAGACGTGGTCGAGGATCTGGGGCTTGGACAGGACGCGGCCGGCGTTCGTCATGAAGTAGCGCAGCAGCTTGAACTCGGTCGGCGAGAGCGAGACCGCGTTGCCGCCGCGCCACACCTCGTGGCTCTCCTCGTCGAGTTCGATGTCGGCGAAGGTCAGCCTGGGCGGCGCGCTCTGGGCGTCCCCGCTCGTACGGCGGAGCACCGCGTGGATCCGCGCCACGACCTCCTCCAGGCTGAACGGCTTGGTGACGTAGTCGTCGCCGCCGATCGTGAGCCCGCGGATCTTGTCCTCGGTCTCGTCGCGGGCGGTCAGGAACACCACAGGCGTGTGCAGCCCGCCGCTCCGCATCCGCCGGACGATCTCGAACCCGTCCAGATCGGGCAGCATGACATCGAGCACGACGAGGTCGGGCCGATGCCGTTGCACGGCGGCGACGGCATCGAGGCCGCTCTTGGCCGTGGTCACGTCGAAACCCGCGAACCTCAGGCTCGCGGCGAGGAGTTCGAGGATGTTGGGGTCGTCCTCGACGATCAGCAGGCGTGATTCCATCACCATCAAGGATGCCCTCATCGGGAGAGTGCTGGGACAATTCCGGCAATGTGCCGGGCAATTGCCAGGCTTGAGGTCGCGGCGGGTGAGGGCGCGTTGCGCACCACGACGACCTTGCCCTGGACGTCGACCACGAAGTCGTCGACCAGGCGGCCGTCCCTGGCCACGGCCTGGGCGCGGACGCCGCCGCCGGTCCTGACGAGGTCGGCGGCGGCGAGCTCGGGCACGTAGCGGCGGGCGGCCTGGACGAAGGCCCGCTTGACGAGGGACCCGTAGACCTCCTTGATCCCGGTACGCCAGTGGGTGCGCGCCATACGCAGCGTCCCCGGCCACCGCATAATTTGCCCGAAATTACCGATATTTCGCCATTTGTAGCCTTCGTAGGCCAGGGCGAGCACCGCGTTCGGCCCCACCAGCACCTCGTCGTCGATGTGCCGGGTCAGGTGCACGCCCAGGAACGGGTACCGCGGGTCGGGCACCGGGTAGATCAGGCCGCGCACCAGCTCCCTGGCCGCCCCGGCGAGCGCGTAGTACTCGCCCCGGAACGGCACGATCCGTACCTCGCCCGGCATCCCGGCCATCGCG
>JABFVJ010000459.1 GCA_013362835.1 Nonomuraea sp.
ACCGCAGGTCAGAAGGCCGTCGCCGGGCTCGCGCTCGCCGCGATGGCGATCGGCGGCGGCGTCGTGGGGGCCGCCGTCACCACCGCGTTCCAGCCCGAGCAGCAGCAGCTGGTCAGCGCGCCCAGCCCCGCGCTGCGGCCGGCCTCCGCCCAGCTCACCACCGCCGAGGTGGCCGAGAAGGTGCAGCCGTCGGTCGTCATGATCCAGGGGCAGACGGGCGAGGGGTCGGGCGTCGTGCTCTCGGAGGACGGCCTCATCCTCACCAACAACCACGTGGTCGTCGGCGCCGGTCAGGGCGGGGGCCAGATGACCGTCAAGTTCAGCGACGGCAAGACGGCCAAGGCCACCGTCGTCGGCACCGACCCGGCCACCGACCTCGCGGTCATCCGGGCCGAAGGCGTCTCGGGGCTGGTCAAGGCCACGCTCGGCGACAGCGACCAGCTCAAGGTCGGCGACGACGTGCTGGCCATCGGCAGCCCGCTCGGCCTGGACGGCTCGGTCACGCGGGGCATCGTCAGCGCCCTGAACCGTACGCTCAACCTCGGCGGCGAGCAGCGCCAGCAGCTCCCGCCCGGCTTCGGCCAGCAGGGCGCCCCGGAACAGAGCACGACGCTCGGCGACGTGATCCAGACCGACGCCTCGATCAACCCCGGCAACTCCGGCGGCGCGCTGGTGAACGCGGCCGGCCAGCTCGTCGGCATCAACACCGCCATCGCCTCCGACGCGGCCGGGGGCGGCGTCGGCTTCGCGATCCCGGTCAACACCGCCAAGCAGGTCGCCGAGCAGCTCATCAGCAGCGGCAAGGTCAGCCACGCCTTCCTCGGCGTGAGCGTCACCGACGCCACCGGCGACGTGCCCGGCGCGCTGATCAGGCAGGTCACCGCGAACAGCCCGGCGGCCAAGGCCGGACTGAAGGAAGGCGACCTGATCACCAAGATCGGCGACACGCCGGTTGACTCAGGAGATACTGTTGTGGGACAGGTCAGAGGTTTCAAACCGGGCCAACAGGTCAAGATCACATATATGAGGGACGGTCAGGCCGCCGAGGCCACCGTGACCCTCCAGGAAAAGAAGTAAACAAGGACCCCCTCCCGGACGGGTGTGCCGTTGAGATCGCTGCGGACTCGGCGGCACACCCCCCCCTGTGGTCAGGAGAAGCGGCGGCCCTCGTCGCGACGGTAGGCCCACGTCGCGGCGGCCGCCGCTACCACCGTCCACACCCCGAGCATGATCAGGGCCAGCGGATCGGGCCGCACGCCGGAGATCGCCGCCCAGATCAGCTCGGCCGCGCCCCGCGACGGCACGTACGGCGAGACCGCCTCGACCACGTCCGGCAGCATCGCCGGCGGCAGGATCAGCCCGCCCAGGATCGCCACCGGGAAGAACACGATCTGCCCCACCGCGAGCGCCGCCTTCGACGGCAGCGACAGGCCGATGAACAGCCCGATCAGCATGAACGGCACGCCCCCGGCGATCAGCGCGCCGAGCCCGAGCGCCAGGCGTACCGGCGTGATGGCGGCCTCGGTCAGCAGCGCCGCCACCAGCAGCACCGGGATCACCGAGAGCAGCATGAGGATGACGGTCGTCAGCATCCGCCCGGCCATGCGCGGGAACGGCCCGGCGGGCAGCGTGCGCACGTAGGGGTTCCACGGCTGCTCGCGGTCCTGGGCGACCGTCGCGCCGACCCCGAGCACCGCCGAGGACATGGCGCCGAAGAACATCAGCGCTCCCGTGGCCGACGTCGCCGCCTGCGGATCGCCGCCCGCGAAGGGCACCACGAACGCCAGCATCGAGATCGCCGGGAACAGCGAGCTGGCCAGGATCCCGATCGGCACCCTGAACTGCTCGACGAGCAGCAGCCGGGTGTGGGCCATGGTCAGGCTAGACATGGGCGGTCTCCTTCGAGGTGATGGTGAGGAAGGCCTCCTCCAGCGTGGTCGGCCTGACCTCCAGGCCGGAGAACGGCGTGCCGCCGCGCACCAGCTCGACCACCAGCCGGTCGGGGTCGGTGGTGAGCACGTCGAAGCGGCCGTCGCGGTGTTCGGAGCTGAGCACGCCGGGCAGCTCGGGCAGGTCGTCGGCGGCGAACGAGACGCGCCGCACCCCGACCATGTCGCGCACGGCGCGTACGGTGTCGTCGGCCAGCACCCGTCCCCGGCCGACGACCACCACGCGCTCGGCCAGCGCCTCGATCTCCTCCAGGTAGTGGCTCGTCAGGACGACCGTGCCGCCCTCGTCGTGGAAGGCCTGGATGCCGTCCCAGAGCGCGCGCCTGGCCTCGACGTCAAGCCCGGTGGTCGGCTCGTCGAGGAACACCAGGCGCGGGCGGCCGATGAACGCCAGCGCCACCGCGAGGCGCCGCTTCTGCCCGCCGGACAGGCCGCCCACCTGGCGCTTGGCCAGGTCGCTCAGGCCGAAGCGGTCGAGCAGCTCGTCCCTGCCCATGCCGTCGGGGAAGTGGGCGCCGACGAACGTGACGATCTCGCCGACCTTCAACGAGTCGGGCAGCCCGGTCTCCTGCGGGGTCACGCCGATGCCCCGGCGTACGCGGGCGTCGAGGGGCGAGCCGCCGAGCAGCTCGACCGTGCCGGACGTGGGGCGGCGCAGGCCGACGAACAGGTTGATCAGGGTGGACTTGCCCGCGCCGTTGGGGCCGAGCAGGCCGACCAGCTCGCCCGCCCGGATGTCGAGCGAGACGCGGTCGAGCGCGAGCACGTCGCCGTAGCGACGGGTGACCTCCATGGTCCGCGCGAGGGCCGTCATGTGGTTCCTCCAGCATTGTCGAGCAAGGCGCGGATCGCCTTGGTGTAGTCCTCGAAGGCCAGCCGTCCGCGCTGGGTCAGCGCCACGTACGTGACGGGGGTGCGGCCCCTGTGCGTCTTGGTGATCCGCACGTAGCCGGCGTCCTCCAGCTTGGTCAGGTGGACCGAGAGGTTGCCGGCCGTCATGCCGAGCAGGTCCTTCAGCGCCGGGAAGGCGATCTCGTCGCGCCCGCCCAGCGTGTTGAGCGTGGCGACCACCCGCAGCCTGGCCTGCGCGTGGATCACCGGGTCGAGCTCGGGAACGCCGCCGTCGGCGCTCACATCCGCCGCCGCAGCCACAGCCCCGCGGCGATGAAGCCGCCGCCGACCAGCACGGACGTCAGCAGCGCGTGCCAGCCCACGCCGAGCAGGAAGCCCAGGCCGTTGACGGCCGCCGTCCAGGCGCCGACGAAGAACATCGGCCAGTGCATCCAGACCGCGCCGCCGACCATGTACAGGACGGCGACCATCAGCATGAACCCGCCGCCCCACAGCAGGCCGCTCTCGGTCTCGCTCAGGGAAGGGCTCAGCCGGACGGCGATCATGGTCATCGAGAGCATGGCGACCATCCACGTGAAGCCGTACATCATGCCCTTGGCCGAGGACTCGCCCCTGACCTCGCCCATCCTGGCGAAGCCGAAGATGGCGATCGCGCCCGCCAGCGACATGCCCGCGAACAGCACGGCCAGCGCCTGGGTGAGGGTGATCGGGACGTAGGGGACGCCGCCGAGCCCGTGGTGCAGGAACAGCGCCATGAAGCCGAGCAGCCACGCGACGCCCCAGGGCACGTAGATCAGCAGCGGGTCGCCGTGCAGTCGCCGCACCGTGGCCGTGCGCTGCTGCTCGATCAGCCGCAGCGTCTCTTCCGGGGTGGGCGCGTGGTCGTCGTCTACCATGACAACTCCTCTTGGCCTTAAACAGGTTTGTAGTTTAAACCTAAAGGCCGCACAAAGACAAAGCGGCGGGGTTCCGGAGGCTCACCTCCTGGTGAGGGCCTCGGACTCCCACAGGTCGCGGTAGTAGCCGGGTGTGGCGACGAGCTCGTCGTGGTGGCCGCGCTGGACGACGCGGCCCTCTTCGAGCACCACGACCTC
>JABFVJ010000314.1 GCA_013362835.1 Nonomuraea sp.
CACCTGACCCAGCGCAACCACCGGTCCGGAAGGGGAACGGGCTTCAGAGGGGGACCTCGGGCGGGGTCGCGCCGATGAGGGGGGCGGCGCCGGCCGGTACGGGGTAGGGCCGTTCGAGCGGGAGCGACGGCGTGATGTCCTTCCCGGCGCGCAGGGCGGCACGCAGTTCGTGGACCCGGCCGGTGAGGTCGGTGATCGAGAGGATCCACGTGTCGGCGTAATGGCGGACGGCTTCGCGGGACAGGCCGATCTGGATCGAGCGGTGGGGGAGCGGGTTGTGGTGGGGGTCGCGTTCGGGGTCCCATTGCACGCGGACGGGGCTCGTCCTGAGGCGTTCGGCCCATCCGGGTACGCCGTCGTCGTGGCTCAGGCAGGCGTGCCGGAGCGCCCAGTCGAAGCCCTCGCGGGTGATCTCGACGGCCAGCACCCGTTCCTGGCCGGGCTTGGTCGCGTAGCCGCAGCGGTACATCATCCACAGGAACGACGGCTTGATCCACGTCATGCGCTCGCGCTTGAACGGCGGCACGAAGCGCTGCGCCGCGACGGCCGGGGCGGCGATGGCGGCGTCGTAGGCCTGGTAGACGGTGATCGACTCCTCGGTGTGGACGGCGCGGATCTGCCGGTAGGGGACGTTCATGGCGGCCAGTGTGGCGACGGTCGCGCGAACCGGGCAACGGAATTACAGGTACGTGCCGTGGCGGGTGCGGTGGACGGCCTGGAGGAGGCCGACGGCGGCGAGGCCCGCGACCGTGGCGGAACCGCCGTACGAGACGAACGGCAGCGGCACCCCCACGATCGGCATCAGCCCCACGGTCATGCCCACGTTCACGAACGTCTGGAACGCGATCCACGACACCACCGCCCCCGCCAGCACCGTCCCGTACGGCGAGGCCGCGTGCCGCGCGATCGACAACCCGCGCCACAGCAGCAGGCAGACGGCCAGCACGACGGCGGCGGCCCCGGCGAACCCGAGCTCCTCGCCCGCCACCGTGAAGATGAAGTCGGTGTGCTGCTCCGGCACGAAGTGCCCGGCGGTCTGCTCGCCGTTGAACAGCCCCTTGCCGAACAGGCCGCCCGACCCGATGGCGATGCGGGCCTGGGCGGCGTTGTAGCCGATGCCGCCGGGGTCGTTGGACGGGTTGGCGAGGACGAGCAGCCGTTCGATCTGGTACGGCCGTACCAGCCCCAGCTTCCACGCCGCGAACCCGGCGCCCGCACCGGAGGCGGCGAGCACGAGCAGCCACCGCTTGGGCGCCCCCGACACCAGCAGCGCACCCGCCACCATGGCGGAGAAGACGAGCATCGTGCCCACGTCCGGCTGCAGCGCGATCAGCCCGACCGGCACCGCGGCCAGCACCAGCGCGAGCACCACGCCGCCGAACCCCGGCCGTTCCTGCCCGTCGCGCAGCTCGCCGAGCGGCACCGCGAACGCCAGCGCCAGCGCCACCTTGGCGAACTCCGACGGCTGGAACTGCACCCCGGGAGCCACCACGATCCACGAGTGCGCGCCGTTGACGCGCACCCCGAGCGGGCTCAGCACCCCGGCCAGCGACACCAGGGCCAGCACGTACGCCAGCGGCACGTACGCCCGCAGCACCCGCAGGTCGACCCGGGAGAGCAGCCACATGAGCACCAGCCCCACGCCGACCGCGACACCCTGCCGCACCAGCAGCGAGTAGTCGCCCTGCATCCGCGTGGCCGACCACACCAGCAGCAGCCCGACCACGGACAGGGCCAGCACCAGCGACGTCAGCACCCGATCGGGGGCCGCCAGCGTGGGCGCCCACACGATCCGCCGCCTGTCCGCGCGAACCGCCATCACCGCTCCCCAGGACGTACGAACCACACGGTCATCGCCGCTCCCGCAGGCCGAGGATGCCCTCCCAGATGGCACGCGCCGCCGGGGCCGCGCCTTCGGCGCCCATGCCGCCCTCCGACAGCATCACGACGACGGTGTAGGCCGGATCGGGCGCGAACGAGGCGAACCAGGAGGTGTCCCGCCGCCCGAACGACTCCGCCGTCCCCGTCTTGCCCGCCACCGCCATCGCGTCGAACGGGAAGCCCTTGAACGCCTCCGCCGCCGTCCCCGACCTGGGCACCTCGGCCAGCGCCTGCCGCATGAACCGCAGCGTCTCGGCCGAGGCGGGCAGCTTCCCCGCCACCGGCGGCGTGATCGTCTCGGCCGTCGTCCCGTCGGGGCGGACGATCCGCGCGCCCACCCGGGGCGCGTACAGGGTGCCGCCGTTGGCGACGGCCGCGTACGCGCGGGCGAGCTGCAGCGGGGTGACCAGCACGCCGCCCTGCCCGATGGAGAAGTTGGCCGCGTCGCCGCCCCGCCACTCGCCGCCGCCGCGACAGTTCTCCCTGGCCAGAGTGGTCAGGTACGCGGCCCGCCCCTGGTCGGCCATCTCCGGGTAGCCCTTGACGGCCCGGCGGCAGCTCTCCTTCCTGGTCGCCTTCCAGTACGCCTTCTTCGCCGCCGCGTCCGGCACCGCGCCCGCCGCCTCGCCCGGCAGGTCCACGCCGGTCGGCCGGCCGAAGCCGAACCCGCGCGCGGTCTTCTGCATGACGTCGGAGCCGCGCTGCCACAGCTCGTCGGCGATCCGGTAGAAGATCGTGTCGCACGACTTCACCAGGGCCCCGCGCATGGTCAACGGGCCCAGGTCCGCACTGGCGAAGTTCCTGAACACCCGGTTGCCGACCGTGTAGCCGCTCGGGCAGTCGTAGGTGGCGCCGAGGCCGTAGCCGGCGTTCGCGGCGGCGGCCACGGAGGCGACCTTCCACGTCGAGCCGGGCGCCCACTCACCCTGCACCGCCCGCGACAGCAGCGGCAGCTTCTTGTACTCCTCGGCCGTCACACCGTCGGTCCACACGGCCGGGTCGTAGGCGGGCAGCCCCGCGAGCGCGACCACCCGCCCGGTCCCGGACTCCATCACCACGGCCGCGCCCGACGAGCCGCCGGTGCCCGCGAGCGCCCGGCTGAGCGCCTGCTCCGCGATGGTCTGGACGCGGGCGTCGATGCTGGTCACGAGCGAGTTCCCGGTGACGGGACGGTCCTGCCCGATGGTCCTGGTGACCCTGCCGGTGTTGTCGACGGCCACCTGCCGCCGCCCCGGACGTCCGGCCAGCTCCTTGTCGTAGACGGCTTCCAGCCCGTCGCGGCCCTTGGCGCCCTGCACGTAGCCGAGCGTGTGGGCGGCCGCCGTGCCGTACGGGTGGACGCGGACGGGGAACAGCTCGGTGCTGACACCGGGGAAGTCCTGCTGCCGCTCGCTGATCTGCAGCGCGACCGGCACGGTCACGCCCTCCGCGACGGGGATCGGCTCGTACGGCGAGCCCTGCCAGCACGGCTGCGGCACCCGCGGCCCGCACGTCCTGACCTTCTCCGCGATCTGCCGGTACGGCTGCCGCAGCACCTTGCTCAGCCGCACCAGCACCGCCTGCCCGGCGTCGTCCTGGTGGGCCAGCTCGACCGCGTCCACGGTCACCACCGGCCTGGTCCTGTTCGTCACCAGCGGACGTCCGGCGGCGTCGAGGATCTGCCCCCGGGTGGCGGGCAGCGCCACGGTCCTGATCCGCACGTCGGCGGCCGCCTGCGTGTAGTGCGCCCCGCTGACCACCTGCAGGAACCACAGCCGTCCGACCAGCGTGATCATCAGCGACGTGACCAGCAGCCGCAGCACGAACAGCCGGGCCCTAGACACGACGCACCTGCCGCATGACCGTCCGGGGCTCGAACGCGTCGGCGGTCCGCTGCCTGCGCCGCCGTCCGGCCGCCAGCGCCGCGGCGACCGGGACGGCGCAGCCGACCGTCCAAACCAGTGTCAGGGGCAGCCCGGTCACGGCGGCGGGCCACGGCTCGTCGCCGAGCGCGAGCGTGGCGGTCGCCT
>JABFVJ010000435.1 GCA_013362835.1 Nonomuraea sp.
GCGGTGACCGTCCGCCGCTTCGACCTCAGCACCCCCTGACAGAAAGGCACAGAAGTGAGATTCAGATCCATGGCCGTCCTCGCGACGGTGGCCACCTTACTGGCGAGCCTGTTCGTCGCCCTTCAGGCGCAGTCCGCCAGCGCGGCCACCGTCGACACCAACGCCTGGTACGTCCTGGTCAACCGCAACAGCGGCAAGGCCCTGGACGTCTACAACCTCGCGACCAACGACGGCGCCCGCATCACCCAGTGGACCCGTAACAACGGCAACCAGCAGCAGTGGCAGTTCGTCGACTCCGGCGGCGGCTACTACCGCATCAAGTCCCGCCTTTCCGGCAAGATGCTCGACGTCTACAACTTCTCCACCGCCAACGGCGGCGCGATCGTGCAGTGGTCCGACACCAACGGCACCAACCAGCAGTGGAGACTCGCCGACAGCTCGGGCGGCTACGTACGGTTCATCTCGCGCCTCAGCAACAAGGCCCTGGAGGTCCAGGGCGCCTCCACCGCCGACGGCGCCAACATCGTCCAGTACGACGACTGGGGCGGCAACAACCAGCAGTGGGAGCTCGTCAAGGTCGACGGCGGCGGCAACCCGGGCGAGTGCGCGCTTCCTTCGACGTACCGCTGGTCGTCGACGGGCGCGCTGGCGACCCCGAAGTCGGGGTGGGTCTCGCTCAAGGACTTCACCGTCGCCCCCTACAACGGCAAGCACCTCGTCTACGCGACGACGCACGACACGGGGACGAGATGGGGTTCGATGAACTTCAGCCCCTTCACCAACTGGTCCGACATGGCCTCGGCGAGCCAGAACGGGATGTCGTCGTCCACCGTCGCCCCGACGCTCTTCTACTTCGCACCGAAGAACATCTGGGTGCTGACCTACCAGTGGGGCGGCACCGCCTTCTCCTACCGGACCTCCACCGACCCCACCAACCCCAACGGCTGGTCGGCGCAGCAGACGCTCTTCTCCGGCAGCATCTCCGGCTCCGGCACCGGCCCCATCGACCAGACGGTCATCGGTGACGGCACGAACATGTACCTGTTCTTCGCCGGGGACAACGGCAAGATCTACCGGGCGAGCATGCCCATCGGGAACTTCCCCGGCAGCTTCGGCTCGACGTCGACCGTGGTCATGAGCGACACGACGAACAACCTGTTCGAAGCCGTTCAGGTCTACAAGCTCCAGGGCCAGAGCCGGTACCTCATGCTCGTCGAGGCGATCGGCTCGCAGGGCCGCTACTTCCGCTCGTTCACCGCCACCAGCCTGGGCGGTTCGTGGACGCCCCAGGCCGCCACCGAGGGCAACCCGTTCGCGGGCAAGGCCAACAGCGGCGCCACCTGGACCAACGACATCAGCCACGGCGAACTGATCCGCGCGAGCGCCGATCAGACCATGACCGTCGACCCCTGCAACCTGCAACTGCTCTACCAGGGCCGCAGCCCCAGCTCCGGCGGCGACTACGGCCTCCTGCCCTACCGGCCGGGCCTGCTGACCCTGCAGCGCTGACGCCGGCGCGGGCGGGCTCGGCGCGACGCCGAGCCCGCCCGCGTCCTACGACGATGTCAGCTCTCCAGCAAGGTTCTGATCTTGGCAAGCCTGCACCGCCCGCCCCGCGACTAGACTGCCGCCATGACCGCGGAGTCGTCTGCTCTCACCATCGCCCAGCTGGCCGAGCTGGCCGGAGTGTCCACCGCGACGGTCTCCAAGGTCGTGAACGGCCGTTCCGAGGTGTCGTCCGAAACCCGCGCCGCCGTGGAGGAGCTGATCCGCCGCCACGGCTACCGCAGGCAGCGCCGCCGTTCCATGCCGACGGCCCTGGTGGAGCTGGTCTTCCACGCGCTGGAGGGCGACTATCCCGTCGAGATCACCAAAGGCGTGGCGGCGGTCGCCCGTGAGCACGAGCTCATGGTGGGAGTGTCCGACCTGCACCACGACCCGGCCGCCGCGGACGCCTGGCTGGAGGGCGTGCTGCGGCGCCGCCCGAGCGGCGTGATCGCCGTGTTCTCCGGCCTGACCGAGGCCCAGCACGAACAGCTCGCCCGCCGCGAGATCCCGCTCGTCCTGCTGGATCCGGCCGACGCCTCCGCCCGGAACATCCCCTCGGTCGGCTCCGGCAACTGGAACGGCGGCCTCACCGCCACCCGCCACCTCCTGGAGCTGGGGCATCGCCGCATCGCCATCATCACCGGGCCCGACTCCGCGCTCTCCAGCCGGGCCCGCCTCGACGGCTACCGGACTGCCCTCGACATGGCCGGCCTGCCCGTCGACCCCGAGCTGATCGGCCGGGGAGACTTCCTCATCGAGGGCGGCCTGGCGCAGGCCCACCGCCTGCTGCGCCTGCCCGACCGGCCGACCGCGATCTTCGCCACGAACGACGGCCAGGCCATCGGCGTCTACCACGCGGCCCACCGGCTCGGCCTGCGCATCCCCGACGATCTCAGCGTGATCGGCTTCGACGACCTGCCGTCGGTGCGGTGGGCCATTCCACCGCTGACCACCATCCGCCAGCCGCTCGCCGAGATGGGCGCCGCGGCGACCTCGATGCTGCTGACGCTGGCCCAGGCCGAGCAGCTGCCCCAGAGCCGCGTCGAGCTGGCCACCGAGCTCGTCGTCCGCGAGAGCACCGCGCCTCCCCCGCGCCCGGCCGCCTGAGCTCAGAACCGGAAACGCACGATGCGGGTGGATCGCTACAGGCCCGGCAGCAGGTTCAGCAGGCGGTACACACGGCGTACGCGCGCGGGGGCCTTGGCCATCAGGAGCGGTGAGTCGTTCATCGGCGCCTCGTCGACGTACTGGAGCCTCGGGTGCCATGCGGCCAGGGCTGCCGGGGTGTTGAAGCCGCAGTGGAACTGGGTGCCGTATTGGCGCAGCGTGGGGTCCCACTTCGAGGTGCGCCACGCCCAGACCGGCACCGTGTCGAACTGGATCTGGCCGGTGGGGAACGCGTCGACGACGCCGGTCAGCAGCCGCCGGAGGTCCTGCTCGGTCAGATAGGGCACCAGCCCCTCGGCGATCATCAGCACCGGCCGGCCGCGGGGGACGTCTTCCAGCCAGGCCGGATCGGTGACGCTGGAGCCGATCAGCGTGTAGTGCTCGCGCGGCGGCAGGAATCGTCGCCGCAGGTCGATGACCTCGGGGTAGTCGAGGTCGTACCAGTCGACGGTGGCGGGCGGGTCGATCCGGTACACCCGGGCGTCGAGGCCGCACCCCAGGTGCAGGACCACCGCGCCGGGGTGGTCGGCCAGGAACTCCCGGGCCCAGTCGTCGTGGGCCTTGGCGCGGACCACGGCCGCGAGACCCAGCTGGCTGGTGCCGAACCTGCGCCTGTCGTAGCCGGGGTCGAGGCTGCGCATCACCTGTTCGGCGTACGCGTCGCCGAGGATCGGGTCGGGCAGCCGGTTGTCCAGGGCCTTGGCCTTGAGTACGGGGCTGAGGGTCTTCTGCACCCCGACGAGTTCAGTCTCCTTCACACCAGTGACGCTACTCTTATTTCACGAAATTCGTGAAATGTATGAATGATCTAAACTGTGAGGCCCACGACGAGGAGGGAGCCGCGGTGACGCGAGCGGACGAGGGCGCCGTCGCCGGTTTTCGGGAACGGTTCGCGCAGATCATGGTCGAGTCCGGCATGCCCCGGATGGCCGCGCGCGTGTACGCCGCGCTGCTGGTCACCGACTCCGGCAGGCTGTCGGCCGCGCAGCTCACCGAGCAACTGGGGGTCGGCGCGTCGGCGATCTCGGGCGCGGTGAAATACCTGGTGCAGGTACGCCTGGTCGAACGTGGCCGCGAACCCGGCACGCGGCACGACTTCTGCCGGATCCACGAACACACCTGGAGCCACTTCATCAGCCAGTCCGACCCGGTGCTGGTCCGGGTGCAGA
>JABFVJ010000331.1 GCA_013362835.1 Nonomuraea sp.
GTCGGGGTTGGTGACCTTGACGGTCCGCTCCCCCACCTCGAGCTCTATGAACGGCGATGCCATGTCATCGAACCTACTCCCCGCGCCCGACAAAACCCGCCCGTCAGACCCTCCGGCCAGGACCCTCCCGTCAAGAGAGGTGGGCTCGTCCCGGAGCCGCGTCGGTGGCGGGACCGGGGCTCGACGGGACGAGCCGAAGATCACCCTTTGCCGTTCCGGGCGCTGGCGCGCCACCCGGCCGGCCATCTCCGATCGCCGGCGGCGCCAGCACGGGCGTGGGCTGTGCCGCCTCGGCGATCCCCGGATGATCTCACCCCTTGGCAGGAGGCGATGACACCCCCTTACCGACAAAGACGCGAATTCGGCCGAGAAAGGATGCTTCACCCTGCGGAGATCTCTTTTTGCCGGATCTCGTAGTCTGGACACATGGACAAGGTGGTCAAGAGCGAGGCCGAATGGCGGGCCAGGCTCTCTCCTGAGGAGTTCCACGTGCTCAGGGAGGCCGGGACCGAACGCCCGTTCTCGGGGGAGTACGTCGACACCAAGACCGAGGGCGTGTACTCGTGCCGCGCCTGCGGCGCCGAGCTGTTCCGGTCCGACTCGAAGTTCGAGTCCCATTGCGGATGGCCCAGCTTCTTCGAGCCGTCGGAGTCGGAGGCGGTGCGGCTGATCGAGGACGACAGTCACGGCATGGTCCGTACGGAGGTGCGCTGCGCCCGCTGCGACTCGCATCTCGGTCATGTGTTCCACGGGGAGGGCTACCCGACGCCGACCGACGATCGTTACTGCATCAATTCGGTCTCCCTGCGGCTCGAATCCAAGGGGTGATCAATCAGCGACAGCGCGTACCGGTCGCCTACGGCGGGTAGGAGCCCCGTCGTGGGCCATGTCCATCTTCGCCACCGGTGGGTGACGATAGAGACGATCGGACGTGTCGTGACTCAGCGGTGCGAAGTGTGCTCGAAGACGCGGGTTCGGGTGCGCTAGTCCGGCTCGGGGGGTTCAAGGTTCCCGGTGCGCTGATACGGGCGGTGGGCGTTTCCTCGCGCGTCAGTTCGGCTCGGGGTAGGTGACCCGGCAGTTCCTGTCGGAAGGGCCGAGGATGTTGGCGAGGACGGGGTTCCCGTTCTCGCCGAACTCCGCCTGCACGAACACGATCGGACGCCGTACCCCGCTCTCCCGCAGGTACTGCAGCCCGCGCTTGCACAACGTGATCGCCGTACGCGAATTGTCCGCCGTATCCGGTAAGTCAGTGTAAATGCGCAAATATCCGCCTACGGTGCGGATGTCCTTGAGGCGTTTCATCGCCTTGTCGTCCGGGCCCCAGTGCGTGCGGAAATACTCGGCCGCCTCCGGGTCGGTGTGCTTCGAGAACCGGTCGGCCTTGTAGTCGGCGCCGCCGTCCGGCTCGGGCAGGCTCACCTCCGCGTCCCCCGCCTCGGTGCTGCCGGGCACGGTCTCGCCCTTGACGGCACCGGGGTCAGCGGGCCCGCCGGTGGTCTCGGGCGCGGCCGGCCGGCCGCTGGAGGGGGTGGCGGGCCCGCTGGAGGGCTTGCCACTGGGTGGCCGCGCCTCGCCTTTCTGCAGCTCACGCGCCTCTGACGCGCCCTTGGCGCCGTCAGGGGCCTGACCCGGATGTGCGGGAACGCGCCCCTTCTCCCCCGCCCCGCCCTGCCCGCCCGTCGCGTCCGTCGCCGCCGCTCCCGCCGGGGCTCCCGAGGCGGTCAGCACGCCGCCGAACGTCCCGTTCGCCGCGATCAGCACCGCGACTCCCCCGGCCAGCGCCACCGCCCCCGCCACCAGCCGCGCTCTCCCCGTACGCGCCCGCCGCCGCCCATGACGCCGCCCGGAACGTCCCTCAACCGGCCGCTCGGAAACCCCATGACGCCCCCGCCCGGAACGTCCCTCAACCGGCCGTTCAGAAGGCCCCTCGACCTGTGGCGCGCCCTTTCCCGCAACGTGCCGGCCCGTCGTACGCCGCCGCCCGGGGCCCGGCCCGTCCGTGGACTGTTCCACCCCGACCTCCTCGCCCCCTGCTGGAACGTGCCACCGAGCGCCACGCCACCGAAAAGGGGATTCCCCCCGATTGTGACAAAGGGGATAGATCACTGCAGGGAGATCGCCAACTTGGTCTTGATCTCCCAGCCCTCCGGCCACCACACTGCCCTTGTGACCCAGGACGAGATCCTGAAATGTCAGAATCTGCGCAAGGCGTTCGGGGACCTCGTCGCCGTCGACGACGTCAGCTTCACCATCGCGGCCGGCGAGACGTACGGACTCCTGGGCCCCAACGGCGCCGGCAAGACCACCACGATCTCCATGATCGCCGGCATCCTCGAACGCGACGGCGGCGAGGTCCACGTCGCGGGCCGCCCCCACGACACGAAGAGCTCCTGGGGCAAACGCCACATCGGGTACGTCCCGCAGGACCTGGCGCTCTACCCCGACCTCAGCGCCCGCGAGAACCTGCGCTTCTTCGCCCGCCTCTACGGCCTGAGCAGGCCCGAGTCCCGCGCCAGAGCCGGCCGGGTCCTGGAACTCGTCGGCCTGGACGAACGCGCGGGCGACCCGGTCAAGGACTTCTCCGGCGGCATGAAACGCCGGCTCAACATCGGCGTCGGCCTCCTGCACCAGCCACCCCTGCTCATCCTGGACGAGCCCACGGCCGGCGTGGACCCGCAGAGCCGCAACGCCATCCTGGAGAGCATCTCCGCCCTGGCCGGCGAGGGCGTCGGCGTGCTCTACACCACGCACTACATGGAGGAGGCCGAACGCCTCTGCGACCGCATCGGCATCATCGACCTCGGCCGGATCAGGGCCGAGGGCACCCGCAGGGAGCTGGTCGGCCTGGTGGGCGAGCTCGACCGGGTCTCGCTGACCGCCGAAGGCGCGCAGGCCGTGACCGCGCTGTCGGAGCTGTCGGAGCTGCCCGAGGTGCGCGAGGCGGGCGCGCGCGACGGCCACGTCGAGCTCATGGTGGTCGACGCAAGGAAGTCGCTGCCGAAGATCCTCGCCGCCGCCACGGACGCGGGCGTCGTCGTACGGGCGGTGGAGGTCGTCGAGCCGAACCTGGAGTCGGTCTTCCTCCACCTGACCGGGAAGGCGTTGCGGGACTGACATGCGGACCCTGCTCCTCATCTGCGGCAAGGACCTGCGCCAGCGGGCCAGGGACAGGTCGCTGTTCATGCTGGCCCTCGTGGTGCCGTTCGGCCTCGCGGCCATCTTCAGCGTGGTCTTCCGGGGCGTGGACGCCCAGCAGACGTCCACGTTCGTGGTGGCCGACCTGGACAGGGGTCCGATCGCGACCACGTTCACGGGCCGCGTCCTGCGCCCCCTGGAGCAGGCGGGGGTCGTCAAGCTGCGCGGGGCCGACGACGAGGCGATGGCGCGGGCCGTGCTCGACAGCGGCGAGGCGCAGGCCGCGTACGTGATCCCGGCGGGCTTCAGCCAGGCCGTGCTGACCGGGCAGGCGGCCACGATCCGGGTGATCGGCGACGTCGACGCCCGGATCGGCTCGTTCGTGGCGCGTTCGATCGCCGAGTCGTTCGCGTCCGACGTGCGGTACGTACAGGTGGCGCTGGCCGCGAAGGGCGGCGGCACGCCGGAGGAGGCGACGGCGGTGCCCGCGCCGGTCACGGTCGCCGACCTCGCGGCCGACCGGCGTCAGCTCTCGCTGGGCGAGGGCTTCCAGGCCGGGATGGCGGTGTTCTTCCTGTTCTTCACCGTGCAGTTCGGATTCAGCTCGATCCTGGACGAACGCCTCGACGGCACCCTCGCCCGGCTCCTGGCCGCGCCGGTCTCCCGCCTCACCATCGCGCTGGCCAAGCTGCTGACCGGGGTCGTGGTCGGCGTCGTGAGCATGTCCGTGCTGATGGCCGCCTC
>JABFVJ010000366.1 GCA_013362835.1 Nonomuraea sp.
CGGCAAGCTCGCGGCGGACGTACGGCACGGGCTCGGCGACGGGCCGGTGCCGACCCGCTCCTGGTGATCTCGCGGTGTCTTGGGTTTTTTCCGGCGGGATGATTGTCTGTCCGGAGGAACTACGAGGAGGGCACCGGTGAGCCGTCAGATCGTTTCAGTCGTGGGTGGGAAGGACACCGCCGGCGAGGACGTGTACGAGTCGACCAACCCCGCCCGTCCGGGCGAGGTCGTGGCCCGGGTGGGCCTCGCCGACGCCGCCGCGTTCGCCGCCGCCTGCCGCACCGCCGGGGAGGCGCAGCGCGAGTGGGCCAGGGTGCCCGCGCCGGTGCGCGGCCGGGTGATCGCCTCCATCGGTCGCCTCGTGGAGGCCAACGCCGAGAGCCTGGCCCGCCTGGTCACGCGGGAGATCGGCAAGCCGTACGCCGAGGCGCTGGGCGAGGTGCGGGAGATCGTCGACACCTGCGACTTCTTCCTCGGCGAGGGCCGCAGGCTCTACGGGCAGACGGTCCCCTCGGAGATGCCCGACAAGAACCTGTTCACCTTCCGCAACCCGGTCGGGGTGGCCGCGGTGATCACGGCGGGCAACTTCCCGGTGGCCGTGCCGTCCTGGTACCTCGTGCCCGCGCTGCTGTGCGGCAACGCGGTCGTCTGGAAGCCCGCCGAGTACGCCGCCGCCTCCGCCGAGGCCATGTACCGCCTGTTCGCCGCGTCCGGGCTGCCCGACGGAGTGCTCAACCTCGTCTTCGCGGACGGCGTCCAGACGTTCGAGGGGCTGGAGCGGGCGCTCGGCGAGGGCAGCGTGCAGAAGGTCGGGTTCACCGGGTCGAGCGAGGTCGGCCGGAAGATCGGCGAGCTGACCGGGCGTCACCTGCAGTCGGCGTGCCTGGAGCTCGGCGGCAAGAACCCGATGGTGATCATGCCGGACGCCGACCTCGACCTCGCCGTCGAGGGCGCGCTGTTCTCGGGCTTCGGCACCGCCGGTCAGCGCTGCACCAGCCTCGGCACGGTCATCGTCCACGAGAGCGTCCACGACGAGTTCGCCGAGCGGTTCGCGCGGGCCACCCGCGAGGCCAGGATCGGCGACCCTGAGCAGGACGTGCTGGCCGGGCCGCTGCTCGACCAGAAGTTCGCCGACCGCTACGAGGAGTACCTGACCTGGATCCAGCCCCACCACACGGTCGTGTCGGGCAGCACCGGGAAGATCACGAAGGACAACCCGCGCGGCGGCTTCGACGGCGACGGCGGCCTCTACTACCATCCGGTCATCGTCGACGGCGTGCGGCCGGACGACCGGTTGTTCCTGGAGGAGACGTTCGGCCCGATCGTGGGCGTGACCACGTTCGCCACCCTCGACGAGGCGATCGAGCTGGCCAACCGGCCCGGCTACGGCCTGTCGAGCTCCATCTACACGACCGGCCCGAAGAACGCCTTCCGCTTCCGCGAGGGCGTCTCGGCCGGCATGGTCAGCGTCAACAACTCCACCTCGGGCGCCGAGGCCCACCTGCCCTTCGGCGGCAACGGCAAGTCCGGCAACGGCAGCCGTCAGTCGGGCATGTGGGTGCTCGACCAGTTCACCCGCTGGCAGGCGATGAACTGGGACTTCTCGGGCCGGCTGCAGAAGGCGCAGATGGACGTGGCGGAGATCGTCCCGGATCTGGACTTCCGGCTCCGATAACGGCGAAAGCCGCCCCTCGGGGCGGCTTTCGTGGTGCGGCGGGTCAGACCTGGCCGGCCTTCTCCAGGGCCGCGCAGCAGGTGTTCACCAGCAGGCGGGTGACCACGTACGGGTCGACGTTGGCGTTCGGGCGGCGGTCCTCGATGTAGCCCTTCTTGTCCACCTCGACCTGCCACGGGATGCGTACCGACGCGCCGCGGTTGGACACGCCGTAGGAGTACTTGTTCCACGGGGCGGTCTCGTGGTGGCCGGTCAGGCGCAGCTCGATGTCGGCGCCGTACTGGGAGACGTGCTCCATGGGCTTGTCGCCCTCACCGAGCGACTCGCAGGCGGTGATGATGGCGTCGTAGCCCTCGCGCATGGCCTTGGTGGAGAAGTTGGTGTGCGCGCCGGCGCCGTTCCAGTCGCCGCGGGCGGGCTTGGGGTCGAGGGTGGCCTCGACGCCGAACTCCTCGGCCGTCCGGTAGAGCAGGTAGCGGGCGACCCACATGTGGTCGGAGACCTCCAGGGGGCCGGCCGGGCCGATCTGGAACTCCCACTGGCCGGGCATGACCTCGGCGTTGATGCCGGAGACGGCCAGGCCGGCGGCGAGGCAGCGGTCGAGGTGCAGCTCGACGATGTCACGCCCGAACACGGCCTCGGCGCCCACGCCGCAGTAGTAGTGGCCCTGCGGGGCCGGGAAGCCGCCCTCGGGGAAGCCGAGCGGGCGGCTGCCCTTGAAGAACGTGTACTCCTGCTCGATGCCGAACCAGGACTCCTGGTCGGCGTACCGCTCGGCGACCGGGCGGAGCAGGGCGCGGGTGTTGCTGGCGTGGGGCTCCCCGTCGATCTCCTCGACCTCGCACAGGACGAGCACGCTGTCGCCGCCGCGGATCGGGTCGGGGCAGGTGAACACCGGGCGGAGCACACGGTCGGAGGAGTGGCCCTCGGCCTGGTTGGTGCTGGAGCCGTCGAAGCCCCAGACCGGAGGCTCGACACCGTCGGCCACGATCTTCGTCTTCGAGCGCATCAGAGCCGTGGGCTCGGTGCCGTCGATCCAGATGTACTCAGCCTTGTAGCTCACGGTGTTCCTTTCGGGGTTTCTCTCAGCCACGCCGAGTCTTACGGACGGCCATTTCCCGCTTTTTGCCCGAATGTGAACGCCGTGTTAATCGTGCCGCCGTAGCGCTGCGCTATTGGGGGCTAAATCCAATTAAGGAGGTTACAGGGTCAGGGGAAGCGGTACGGGTCGTCCGAGGGGTAGGGCGGGCCGTGCGACGACCGAGGCCGGGGGGATTGATCATGGAGGATGTGTGGTTCGGCGCGTTCCTCGCGCCGGAGGCGGCGGGCGGCGACCGGGTGCTGCG
This sequence comes from Nonomuraea sp., assembly GCA_013362835.1. The sequence goes on from JABFVJ010000366.1 coordinate 3,022, forward strand.
CCTGGCCGCGCTGGCCGACCGGCTCGGCCTCGACCTGATCGGCGTCCAGGACCATCCCTACCAGGCCGGGTTCCTCGACTCCTGGACCCTGTTGTCGTCGATCGCGCAGCGCACCGAGCGGATCAGGCTGGTGCCCGACGTGGCCAACCTGCCGCTGCGCCCGCCCGCCGTGCTGGCCAGGGCCGCCGCCTCGCTCGACATCCTGAGCCGGGGCCGGGTGGAGCTGGGGCTCGGCGCGGGCGCGTTCTGGGACGCCATCGCCGCCATGGGCGGCCGCAGGCTCTCCCCCGGCGAGTCGATCGACGCGCTGGCCGAGGCCATCACGGTCATCCGCGCCCTGTGGACGCCGGGCGACCCCGTGACCTTCCACGGCACGCACCATCGCCTGGAGGGCGCGCGGCCCGGCCCGTTCCCGCCGCACCCGATCGGGATCTGGGTCGGCGCGATCAAGCGCAGGATGCTGGAGCTGACCGGCCGGATGGGCGACGGCTGGCTGCCCTCCTCCTTCTACAGCCCGCCCGAGGCCGTGGCCGCGCAGGCGAGGATCCTCGACGCGGCGGCCGAGGACGCCGGGCGCGACCCGGCCGCGATCCGCAAGGTCTACAACATCGGCGGCAGCCTGTCGCCGCTGCCCGGGAAGGGCTTCCTCGACGGGCCCGCCGCGCTGTGGGCCGAGCAGCTCGCGGAGCTGGTGTTCGAGGTGGGCATGAGCGGGTTCGTGCTGGCGCCGGGGCTGGAGGCCGAGCGCGACCTGCGGGTGTTCGCCGAGGAGGTCGCGCCGGCCGTACGGGAGGCCGTGGCCAGGGAGCGCGGCCGGCCCGCGCCCCCGCCGGTCCGGCGGCCGGTCGCGGGC
>JABFVJ010000160.1 GCA_013362835.1 Nonomuraea sp.
CACGACGAGGTCCGCCACGCCCTGAGCCGCGGCTTCTGGGACGCCCTCGAACGCGCCCGCCACTGACCCGCCCACCGAGCACGCCCGCCACTGATTCGCCCACTGAGCGCGCCCGCCACGGACCATCCCGGACACGCGCCCGCCACGAACCCCGTCTTCCGAACGCGTGCGCCACGGACGCATCTCGAACGTGAAACGCCCGGGTTCGCAGGTGGCGAACCCGGGCGTTCTCCGTGGGGTCAGGAGAGGGCGTCGAAGCCGGCGCGCAGGTGCGTGAGCCGGTCCGTCAGGTCGGCCAGGGGCACGGCGAGCGCCGGATCCTGCGACTTGCGGGCCAGCTCCCGCACCCTGGTCAGCTCGTCCTCCACGGCGGTGAGCCGGCGCGACAGCTCCGGCAGCACCGCGGCGTGATCCCCGGCCCCGGGAGGCAGCTCGCCGGTCAGCCGCTCCCGGAGCAACGACGCCTGCTCGGCCAGGCGCTTGTTCATGTTGTACAGCTCGGTGAACACCGACACCTTCGCACGCAGCACCCACGGGTCGAACGGCTTGGTGAGGTAATCGACCGCGCCGGCCGCGTAGCCGCGGAAGGCGTAGTCGGGGGCGCTGTCGACCACGGTCAGGAAGATGATCGGGATGTTCCTGGTCCGCTCCCGCCGCTTGATGTGCGCGGCCGTCTCGAACCCGTCCATGCCCGGCATCCGGACATCGAGCAGGATCAGCGCGAACTCGGTGTTGAGCAGCGCCTTGAGCGCCTCCTCACCCGACCTGGCGCGTACGGGCACCAGATCGAGCGAGCTGAGGATGGCTTCGAGAGCGATCAGGTTTTCCTCCCGGTCGTCGACCAGGAGGATCTTGGCACGGTCCGGCATCGATCACGACCCTTCGGCAGATGAGGGCGACGAGTCGGTCGTGGACCCGCGCCCGCGGCTGAGCCAACCGCGCAGCCGTTCGAGCAGGCGATCGACGTCGACCGGCTTGGGCACGTAGTCGGACGCGCCCGAGGCGATGCTCTTCTCGCGATCACCCCGCATGACCTTAGCGGTCAGCGCGATGATCGGCAGGTCGGCGAACTGCGGCATGCGCCGGATGGCCGACGTCGTGGCCCAGCCGTCCATCTCCGGCATCATGATGTCCATCAGCACGAGCGCGACGTCCTCGTTCCGTTCGAGCTGCTCGATCCCCTCGCGGCCGTTTTCAGCGTAGACGACCGTGGAACCGTGTCGTTCCAGCACGCTGGTGAGGGCGAACACGTTGCGGATGTCGTCGTCGACGATGAGGATCTTGGCGCCGCTGAGCGGGTCGTCGCCCTGCCACTGGGCGGGCGTCTCCACCGGCGCCTCGACCAGCTCGGGCATCGGCATGTCCAGCGGCAGCGGCGGCTCGGGCATCGTGGCCGCGGCCGCCTGCTCCTCGGCCGGCGAGGTCATGAGCTGCCGGCGGTTGGCCGTGCTGCCGTCGGTCGCGGCCAGCGGGCCGGTGTAGGAGGCGGGCAGGTAGAGCGTGAACGTGCTGCCCTTGCCGAGCTCGCTCTCGACGTGGATCTCGCCGCCGAGCAGCCGCGCGATGTCGCGGCAGATGGCGAGGCCGAGGCCGGTGCCGCCGTACTTGCGGCTGGTGGTGCCGTCGGCCTGCCTGAACGCCTCGAAGATGACCTCCCGCTTGTCGGGCGCGATGCCGATGCCGGTGTCGATCACCTGGAACGCCAGCAGGTCGTCGGCGTCGTGCAGGGTGTCGTCGTCGAAGTCGACCCCTCGCGGCGCCGGCACGACCCGCAGCTTGACCTCGCCCTTCGGGGTGAACTTCACCGCGTTGGAGATCAGGTTGCGCAGCACCTGCTGCAGGCGCTGCTCGTCGGCCCGCAGCTCGCTCGGCACGTCGGCCGCCACCTCGACGCCGAACGACAGCCCCTTGTCCTGGGCCAGCGGCGCGAACGCCGCCTCCAGCAGGTCGACCATCTTGGGCAGCGACACCTGGATCGGATGGATGTCCATCCGGCCCGCCTCGACCTTCGACAGGTCGAGCATGTCGTTGATCAGCTGGAGCAGCGCCGAGCCCGCGCTGTGGATCGTACGGGCGAACTCGACCTGCTGGGAGGTCAGGTTGCCCTCGGCGTTCTCGGTGAGCAGCTTGGCCAGCACCAGCAGGCTGTTGAGCGGTGTGCGCAGCTCGTGGGACATGTTCGCGAGGAACTCGGACTTGTAGCGCGAGGAGACCGCGAGCTGCTCGGCGCGCTCCTCCAGCGTGCGGCGGGCCTGCTCGATCTGGAAGTTCTGGATCTCGATCGCGCGGTTCTGCTTGGCCAGCAGCGCCGCCTTGTCCTCCAGCTCGGCGTTGGACCTGCGCAGCTCCTCCTGCTGCCGCTGCAGCTCGTCGGAGCGCTCCTGCAGCTCACGGGTGAGCCGCTGGGACTCGGTCAGCAGGTCTTCGGTGCGGGAGTTGGCGATGATCGTGTTCATCGTGACGCCGATGGTCTCGACGAGCTGCGTCAGGAAGTCGAGGTGCACCTCGCCGAACGGCGTGAACGAGGCCAGCTCCAGCACGCCCAGCACGCGGTTCTCGAACAGGATCGGCAGCACCACGATCTGCGCGGGCGTGGACTGGCTGAGCCCGCTGTCGATGGTGATGAACTGCGGCGGCACGTCGTCGAGGATGATGTGCCTGCCCTCGGCCGCCGCCTGCCCGACGATCCCTTCACCGATCCCGAAGCTCCTGCGCGGCCCCCGATCGGGACGTACGCCGTAGCCCCCGATCAGCGTCAGCTCGTGGTCGCCGTCGGGGTCGATGCCGTAGAAGGCGCCGTAGCGGGCCGAGACCAGCGGCGTCAGCTCGCTCATCGTCAGCTTGGCCACCTCGAACAGGTCGCGGTGGCCCTGCATGAGCCGGGAGATGCGGGCCAGGTTGGACTTGAGCCAGTCTTGCTCCTGGTTGGCCTGGGTGGTCTCGCGGAGGTTGGCCACCATCGAGTTGATGTTGTCCTTGAGCTCCGCGAGCTCGCCCTGCGCCTCGACGGCGATCGACCGGGTCAGGTCGCCGCGGGCCACGGCGCTGGTCACGGTCGCGATGGCGCGGACCTGCGTGGTGAGGTTGCCGGCCAGCTCGTTGACGCTCTCGGTGAGCCGCTTCCACGTGCCCTCGACGCCCTCGACCCGGGCCTGGCCGCCGAGCTGGCCCTCCGAACCCACCTCGCGGGCGACTCGGGTCACCTCGGAGGCGAACGAGGACAGCTGGTCGACCATCCGGTTGATGGTGGTCTTCAGCGCCAGGATCTCGCCCTGGGCGTCGACGTCGATCTTGCGGGTGAGGTCGCCGTTGGCCACGGCCGTGGTGACCTCGGCGATGTTGCGCACCTGGTAGGTCAGGTTGTTGGCCATGAAGTTGACGTTGTCGGTGAGGTCCTTCCACACGCCCGACACGCCCTGCACCCGCGCCTGACCGCCGAGCTGCCCCTGCGTGCCCACCTCGCGGGCCACGCGGGTGACCTCGTCGGCGAACGACGAGAGCTGGTCGACCATCGTGTTGAGGGTGTCCTTGAGCTGCAGGATCTCGCCCTGGGCATCGACGGTGATCTTCTTCGACAGGTTGCCCTGGGCCACCGCGGACGAGACGGCCGCGATCTGGCGCACCTGGGAAGTCAGGTTGTTGGCCATCGAGTTGACGTTGTCGGTGAGGTCCTTCCAGACCCCGGACACGCCGCGCACCTGCGCCTGGCCGCCGAGCTGGCCCTCGGTGCCGACCTCGCGGGCCACACGGGTGACCTCGGAGGCGAACGAGGACAGCTGCTCCACCATCGTGTTCATGGTCGACTTGAGCTCGAGGATCTCGCCCTGGGCGTCGACGTCGATCTTGCGGGTGAGGTCGCCGTTGGCCACGGCCGTGGTCACCTGGGCGATGTTGCGCACCTGGTAGGTCAGGTTGTTGGCCATCGAGTTGACGTTGTCGGTGAGGTCCTTCCAGACGCCCGACACGCCCTTCACCTCGGCGCGCCCGCCGAGCTTGCCTTCCGTGCCGACCTCGCGGGCGACGCGGGTGACCTCGTCGGCGAACGACGAGAGCTGGTCGACCATCGTGTTGAGGGTGTCCTTGAGCTGCAGGATCTCGCCCTCGGCGTCAACGGTGATCTTCTTCGACAGGTTGCCCTGGGCCACCGCCGTCGCCACGGTCGCGATCGAGCGCACCTGCGAGGTCAGGTTGTTGGCCATGAAGTTGACGTTGTCGGTGAGGTCCTTCCAGACGCCCGACACGCCGGTGACCTGCGCCTGGCCGCCGAGCTGGCCCTCGGTGCCGACCTCGCGGGCCACGCGGGTGACCTCTTCGGCGAAGCCGGAGAGCTGGTCGACCATCGTGTTGACGGTGTTCTTCAGCTCGAACATCTCGCCCACGGCGTCGACGGTCACCTTGCGGCTCAGGTCGCCCTTGGCTACGGCCGTGGTCACGACCGCGATGTCGCGGACCTGCGCGGCGACGCGCGAGGACATCGTGTTGACGGCCTCGGTGAGGTCGCGCCAGCTTCCCGACATGCCGCGCAGGTTGGCGCTGCCGCCCAGCCTGCCCTCGGTGCCGGCCTCGCGGGCGACCCTGGTGACCTCGGAGTTGAACAGGGCGAGCTGGTCGACCATGCCGTTGATGGCCTTGCCCAGGCGGCGTACCTCGCCGCGGGCCGACCGGTCGAGGTCGATGCGTCGTGACAGGTCGCCCTTGGCCACCGCGTCGATCACGTCGGCCGCGCCGCTGACCGGGCTCACCAGAGCGTCGATCAGCATGTTGACGGACTCGACGCTCTCGGCCCACGCGCCGACGCCCGGACCGGGCGTCAGCCGCTCGCCGAAGCGACCTTCCTTGACGACTTCTTTGCGCACTCTTGTGAGCTCGTTGGCGAGGTGTTCGCGGCGGTCGGCCACCTCGTTGAGCAGAAGGCGCACCTCGCTGAGGATGCCGGGGGGCGCATGTGGGACCCGACGCCGGAAATCGCCGTCACGCCAAGAGAAGAGAGTCTCCAGGATGGGAACGAGATCCGATTCTGTATAGGTCCTCTCCTCCGGGCTTGGTGCGGCCTTGGCCGTGGTCATGGGGCCTCCTTCACTCGCGGCGGGTCCCGGCGAGTGATTCAAGTCTGTCACGATGAGTAGCTCGTAGTCCTGCCCTTGGATTTACCCCAAGTCAGTGAGAAGTGTGGTAGGCACGTTGGGATGAGTGCTTCTCCCCATGCGGTGCTGGCTGCGACCTTCGCGCCCGGTGATACCGCTGTGACGGCTGCGATGAGGTTCACGCGCGAGGTGATGACCGCGTGGGCCACTGTCGGCGTGCTCCATACGGCCGAGCAGGTCGCCGCCGATCTGGCGGAGCAGGTCTCTGACGAGCCGTTTGAGGTGATTTGGAAGCATTTCGGCGATACCGTGCAGGTCGAGCTGCGGCAACGGAACACCGCGCACGGTGATCCAAAAGCTCCTTCCGTGACCGTCGAAGAGTGGGGAGTCACCTTCGCGGGCGATTCCCGTGTCCATTGGGCAAGGCTCACGCTACCTGGCTCCAGCGACAGAGTGGCAGCCGAATGGCTGGAGGAGAGCGCCAGAGGGCCCCACTGGCTCGGGTTCCTCGCCGACGCGAGTGACCTGCTCGCGGGCACCCTCGACCCCGACATGGTCCCGGCGATCATCGCGCAGATCGTGGTGCCGCGCCTGTCGAGCTGGTGCGCCGTCTACACCGCCGACAACGCCGTGGGGCCGCTGCGGCTGGTCTACCTGTGGCACGCCGACGAGGCCAGGATCGACGGCCTGCGCGAGCAGCTCACGGGCATCGACGTCGGCGCGGCCGACACCCGCGTCACCTCGACCGTCCACCTGGCCGACTCGCAGGTGCTCGCCGTCCCGCTCACCGCGCGCGGCCGCGGCCTCGGCATGATGTGCCTCGGCCGCTCCGACCGCTTCCCCGACGAGGTCATCCAGTTCGCCGAGGACATCTCGCGGCGCGCCGCGCTCGCCATGGACAACGCCAGGCTCTACGCCCAGCAGGCCGCCGCCAACCGGGCGTTGCAGCGCAGCCTCCTGCCGCCCAACGAGCCCGAGGTGCCCGGCCTCGACTACGGCGTCATCTACGAGCCCGCCGGCGAGGCCAACGAGGTCGGCGGCGACTTCTACGACCTGTTCAAGGCGGGCGACGACTCCTGGCGGTTCGCGATCGGCGACGTGTGCGGCACGGGCCCCGAGGCCGCCGCGGTGACCGGGCTCGCCCGTCACACGCTGCGACTGCTGGCCCGCGAGGGCTACGGCGTGGCGGCCGTGCTCGGCCGGCTCAACCAGGCGATCCTGGAGGAGGGGGAGCGGGCCAGGTTCCTCACGCTGCTGCACGGTGACATCACTCCCGTGGAGTCCGGTCTGGAGGTGCGCCTGGTGTCGGCGGGCCATCCCGAGGCGCTGCGGCTCAAGCCGAGCGGCAAGGTGGAGTCCGTCACCACGCCCCAGTCGCTGCTCGGCGTCTTCCACGAGGTCGTGTTCGAGGCCGACACCATTCACCTCGACCACGGCGACGTGCTGCTCGCGGTGACCGACGGCGTCACCGAGCGCCGCTCGGGCGGACGGCTGCTCGACGACGACGGCGGCCTGGCCAAGCTGCTGGCCGAGTGCGCCGGGCTGTCGGCCAGGGCCGTCGCCGAGCGCATCCGCAGGGGCGCGGCCGAGTTCGCGTCCGAGCCGAGCGCGGACGACCTCGCCATCGTGGTCCTCCGCGCCCGGTGACTAGTCGCGTTCCACGGTGTCCTCAAGGACGATCCGGCCGATCAGGGCGTACTTCTCCGGTTTGCGGGACTTGAGGTAGAGGGCCAGGGCGGCGCCGGCGATCGCGAGGCCGAGGACGATCCACGGGATCGCGGTGAACAGCGCGCTCTTGGCCGCGGGTCCGGCCGCCGCCTCCTGGTTCTGGAAGAGCAGCAGCACCACGTACGCCATCATCAGGCCGCCCACCAGCGGGGCCAGCAGAGAGCGCCAGACGTTCGCGGTCTCCGGGTGCTTCTTCCTGACGTTGAAGTAGCCGATCACCGAGAACGAGCAGAGCGTCTGCACGATCAGGATGGCCAGCGTGCCGAGCACGGCGAGCAGCGTGTAGATGTGGACGTACGGGTCCATGCCGGCGAAGAAGAACAGCAGCACCAGCAGCACCGAGACGCCGGTCTGCACGAAGCCGGCGACGTGCGGCGAGCCGTGCTTGGCGTGCGTACGCCCGAGCGTGCGCGCGGTCCCCGGCACCAGGTCCTCGCGGCCGAGGGCGTACAGGTAGCGGGACGCGCAGTTGTGGAAGGCCATCGAGCAGGCGAACGAGCCGGTCAGGATGAGGATCTGGAACAGGTTCACCGCCCAGCTCCCGAGCATCTCCTTGGTCGGGATGAAGAAGATCTCGGCGAACTGGTCGGCGGCGATCCGGGGGGCCTTGAGGCCGTTGGCGGCCACGGTCATCCAGGAGACGAAGGTGTAGAACAGGCCGATCCCGACCACCGACACGAGCGTGGCGATCGGGATGACCTTCTTGGGCTCGCGGGACTCCTCGCCGTACATGGCCGTCGACTCGAAGCCGACCCAGGACCAGAAGCACATGAACAGGCCGAGACCGACCGCGCCCGCCTCCATGCCGGTGACGGTGAAGGCGTTGGCCGGGTTGAGCGTGTCGGCCATGAGGCCGTCGGGGCCGCCGCCGTGCAGCAGCGTGACGACCGACACCAGGCCCAGCATGAAGATCTCGGTGATCAGGAAGACGCCGAGCACCTTGGCGGTCAGGTTGATGTCGAAGTAGGTCAGCACCGCGTTCAGCGCCAGGCCGAACAGGGCGAACCAGAGCCAATGGACGTCCACGCCGGCGATGGAGCTGAACGTGGCGTTGGCCTGGTAGGCGAAGAAGCCGATGATCGAGGCCTCGAAGACCACGTACGCCATGGTCGCGAGGATGCCCGCCACCATGCCGACGACCTGGCCGAGGCCGTGGGAGATGTAGCCGTAGAAGGCGCCGGCGGCGGTGATGTGCTTGGCCATCGCGGTGTAGCCGACCGAGAAGACGGTCAGCACCACCGTGGCGAACAGGTACGCGGCGGGCACGCCGAGGCCGTTGCCGAAGCCGACCACCATCGGTACGTTGCCGGTCATCGCGGTGATGGGGGCGGCGGTGGCCACGGCCATGAAGATGACGCCGGTCAGGCCGACCGCGTCCTTCTTCAGCCGGCTGACCGGTGCTGTCGCGGGTGATGTGGTGCTCAATGTGCGCCCTTCGCAGCGGGGGGTGGGCGCGATGCTGACAGGGCGCGGTGCCGACAATCAAGGCCGCTGACGTGGCCAAGGTCTTACGACATGTCAGCCGATATGCACGTGTTTACGGGCGAATTCCAGCTGGAGGGCGGTTTGGGCGATGCGTTCGGCCATCACGAGGGAGCCGCGAATGGCGTCATAGGTGTAAATTTCGTGCTCGCGCCCGTGCTCGGCGAGTTTGGCCACGTATTTCTCGATCTGGCGTAGCGGGCAGCGGGTGTCGTTCTCGCCGGTGAGGATCAGCAGCGGGCTCTTGACCTGGTCCACGTACGTGATCGGCGAGCAGGCGGCGTAGCGCTCGGGCTGCTCGTCCGGCGAGCCGCCGAGCAGCGCGCGGTGGTAGGCGCGCAGGCTCTCCGCCTCGTCCTCGTAGGAGGTCTGGTGGCAGGCGATGGGCACCGCGGCGATGCCCGCGGCCCACAGGCCGGGCTGGACGCCGAGGCCGAGCAGCGTCAGGTAGCCGCCCCAGGCCGCGCCCGCGAGCACGGTCCTGCCGGGATCGATCGTGCCCCGGTCGACCAGCCACTGGCGCACGGCCGCCACGTCGGACAGCTCGATGTGGCCCACGTCGCCGTGCAGCGCGTCGCGCCAGGCCGAGCCGTAGCCGGTCGAGCCCCGGTAGTTGACGCGTACGACGGCGAAGCCCGCGTCCACCCAGGCCGCCACCTCGGGGGAGAAGGAGTCGCAGTCGTGCGCGGTCGGGCCGTTGTGCAGGAGGAAGACCGTGGGGTAGGGCGCGGCGCCGATCTCGGGCTTGGACACCAGCGCGTGGATGCGGCCGCCGGGGCCCTCGACGTCGACGTCCTCGACCGGGACGCTGGGCGGGGCCGACGGGCCGCCGGGGTTGAGCACGACCTGGCCGTTGCTCGACCGGATGACCGGCGGGCGCGAGGCGCTGGACCAGGAGTACTCGATGTGGCCGCCGGGCCTCGGGGCGGCCTCGTCGATCACGCCGTGGGGGGTGTCGATGAGCGTCAGGACGCCGCCCGCCAGGTCGTAGCGGTGCAGGTAGCTGCGGGCGCGGTGGTCGCGCAGGATCAGCAGGCCGCGGCCGTCGTCGTACCACTCGGCTGAGAGGTCGCCGGAGTCCTTCAGCCAGATCTCGCGCTGCTCGCCGGTGAGCGGGTCCCAGACCAGGGGCTCGTGTCGCTGGCGGCGTTCGTGCAGGGCGAGCAGGCGGCGGTCGCCGAGCACGGGGGCGAAGCGGAGGCCGTGGACGCCCTTGTCGGGGCCGTCGTAGAGCTCGCCGACGGTCTCGCCGTGCTGGTCGACGACGCGGAGCGCCGGATGCCGGAAGTCGCCGTACTCGCCGTGATTTATGGCGATAAGTGAGCCGTCGAGGGACATGTCGGCGACCCAGGCGGCCTCGGCGTGCTCGTACAGCAGCTCGGCCGGCTCTCCGGGGCGTACGAGATGGATCCTGAACGAGCCGCCGCTCGCCAGGCTGATGGCGGCCACGCCGGTCGCCGACAGCGCGATGCCGCCCGGCTGGCCGGGTGGCAGGCCGGGGGCGGCCAGCTCGCTCGGACCGCCCGCGAACGGCTGGCGCCACCAGGTGCCGAACTCGTCGCCGTCGGTGTCGGCGAACCAGTAGATCCACTGTCCCGTCGGGTCGATCGCCGCGTACGCGGTGCCCTTGGGCCGGTCGGTGACCTGGCGTACGACGCCCGTCAGCCGGTCCCAGGCGTAGACCTCCCACGTGCCCGTGGCGTTGGAGCGGTAGATGCAGCGGTTCGGGGCCTGCCGCGCCCAGGTGGGCAGCGTCATCCTCGACGCGCGGAACCTGGCCTGCCAGCGTTCCTCCGCCTTCATCCGGCGCGCCCCCTCCCATCGATGGCCCACGCCCTCCGGGTGCGGGATGCCGTCCAGTATTGCGCCTGAGTCGGAGAAATACTCGGGGAATGTGGGGGAATTTCGGACTAAATACCCCATCAGTAACATCAGTCGCAGACGCCCGTCAAGGAACGGGTCTTGATCGGAGCTCGGGCTCGAAGGTAGACAGATGAAACGCCGCCCTGACCGTAACTTTATTCTGGCCTTTTCTGGCATTCCGGCTGATATATCCGGATATGCGGGCTTCCAGCTCGGCGGGATCAGTGTGCCACGCGCTCGGCCCCATTCCCACGACCTGGGCCGTCTCCGCCTGTCCGAGCTCCATGTCGAACTCGATCACGCGGCGGTCGGTCTCCGCGAACCCGTCGAGGCTGCGGGCGACCCGCCGATCCTTCTCCTCGTCCACCGAGAGCAGCCCCAGCTGCTCGACCAGTGGGCTCAGGTGCGCCGCCGCCGGCGTCGCGACGATCACCGCGCCACCCGGGCGCAGGATTCTGCGGAACTCCGGCCCGTTCCTGGGCGCGAACACATCGATCACCACATCGGCCACCCCATGCCGGATCGGGAGCGGCCGCCACACGTCGGCCACGAACGCCCCCAGCCTCGGATGCGCCCTCGCTGCCCGCCGTACGGCGTGCTTGGACACGTCGAACGCCATTCCGATGCCATCGTTCACCGCATTGAGCACGGTCGCCAGGTAGTGCCCGGTGCCCGCACCAGCATCGACGATCACCGGCGCGACCCTGCCCGCCGCGCCACGACCTTCGACGATCGCCGGCCCAACTCCTGGACCGGCCTCCACTCCCGCCCCACGGTACGCGCTCGACCCGGGTACGTCATTCGATTCAGTAGAAGATTCACGTTTTTCTGGAGCGCTCTCCGCCCCCACGCGTGCACGTACCGTCGCGGCGAGCGCGTCGGCGAGCGGGGCGAAGTGCCCGGCGTCCAGGAACGCGGCCCGAGCGGCCACCATCGCGGGGCTGTCGGCGGTGCCGGGCGGCCGTGACCCGACGAGCAGGCTGACGTATCCCTGCTTGGCCACGTCGAAGGCGTGCCCCTGCGCGCACCGCAGCGTGCCGCCCGCGAGCTCCACGTCCGCGCGGCAGACGGGGCAGATCAGGTCATCGACGATGTCAGCCAGCATGCGCCCATTCTCCAGCCGCCTCGGGCGGCGGGGCGCGGCGCCTCGATCAAGCGGCTCAGGCGGCCGAGCGCAGCGTCTCAAGCAGGAAGGCGGCGTTGGACGGGGTCTCGCGCAGCTTGCCGATCAGCATCTCCAGGGCCTGCTGCCGGTCCAGCCCGCCGAGCATCCTGCGCAGCCGCCAGACGACCTCCCGCTCCTGCGGGTGCATCATGAGCTCCTCGCGCCTGGTGCCGGACGCCTCCAGGTCCACGGCCGGGAACAGGCGGCGTTCGGCCAGGTCGCGGGCGAGGTGCAGCTCCATGTTGCCGGTGCCCTTGAACTCCTCGTACAGGCTGTTGTCCATGCGCGAGCCGGTGTCCACGAGGGCGGAGGCGAGGATGGTCAGCGAGCCGCCGTCCTCGACGTTGCGCGCGGCGCCGAAGAAGCGCTTGGGCGGGTAGAGGGCGCGGGCGTCGATGCCGCCCGTCAGCACGCGCCCGCCGCCGGGCGCGAGGTTGTTGTACGCCCGGCCGAGCCGGGTCAGCGAGTCGAGCAGGATGACCACGTCGCGGCCGTTCTCCACCAGGCGCTTGGCGCGTGCCATCGCCAGCTCGGCGACGGCGGCGTGGTCGCGGTCGGGGTGGTCGAAGGTGGAGGAGAAGATCTCGCCCTGGATGGAGGCGCGCATCTCGGTCACCTCCTCGGGCCGCTCGCCCACCAGCACGACCATGAGGTGCACGTCGGGGTGGTTGCGGCTGATCCCGGCGGCCAGCGCCTGGAGGACCATGGTCTTGCCGGCCTTGGGCGGCGCCACGATGAGGCCGCGCTGCCCCTTGCCGATGGGCGCGGCCAGGTCGATGACCCGGGTGCTCAGCGCCCCGGTCTCGATCGCGAGCCGCTCGGTCGGGTGGATCGGGGTCAGGTCGTCGAAGTGCGGCCGCTGCCGCCACTCGGCCTGGCCGTTGACGGACAGGACGGAGACGAGTTTGCTCCCGGCCACCGACGCGACGACGTGGTCGCCGGGCCGCAGACCGAGCTGCCTGACCTTCTCGGGGACCAGGCGGACGTCGCCGGGTCCAGGGAGGTGTTCCGCGCGGATGAAGGCGGACTTCTCGTTGACGTCGAGGAGCCCGCTCACCTGCCGTACGGGCGTTTCCGCGCGCTGCTGAGGGATGGTTTGCACAGACATGATGAGCCCCTAAGGGGAGAAGCGCCGGCCTGGGACCGGCGAGTTCGGTGAAGAAGCCCGGCCCGGGAAGATCCGAGGCGGGGCCGAGATGAAGAAGACCAGCGGAGCTGACGCTCAACGCTTGTGGGGAACATACCACACGTCTCGCCCCATCAAACGCCTAGCCCTCTTGGACTATTCCCGGACGGTTCTGGTGTGTTCTCCCGCGCGTGGCGGGCAGCGGGCGTGACAATGTTCTTCATCGCACCGCGCCGCGAGGAAACGGCCGCGCCGGTGCGGAGCTCCCGTCAGCGCAGCGGCATCGTGTCAAGTGACATGCAGGACCCCTGCAACTCGATGAGGGTTCCATAGAGACACACGAACTCCTTGGGGGATCACCATGAAGACCGTCAACCACTGCCCGCAGTGCCACCACACGCTCGACGAGGGCCCGATCATCTACAGGTGCGCGCACTGCTGCCGCGCCGTCTACGCCGCCGACCTCGAGAACGAGTACGTGCCGCGGCAGCCCGTCGCCGCCTAGCCTGGCGGGATGAAGCACAGCCCGATCACCGTCTCAGGCGTCGAGGTGACGCCGCTCTGCGACGCGGTCGGCCCGATGGGCCCCGCGCTCCGAGCTCCACTCGCCGAGATGTTCCCCGGCTCCGCGTCCGAGGGCGACCCCTGGGTGCTGCACTTCCACTGCTACCTGCTGCGCGACGGCGCCGGCCGCCTCACCCTCGTCGACACCGGCATCGGCGGGACGGACTCCCTGGCGGCCACGTGGGCGCCGGTTCCCGGCGTACTGCTGGACGAGCTGGCCGCGGCGGGCGCGACGCCCGCCGACATCGACACGGTCGTCCTCACCCACCTGCACAGCGACCACGCGAGCGGCGCGGTCGCGGACGGCGAGCCGGTATTCCAGAACGCCCGCTACGTGCTCCAGCGCGCCGAGGCCGACTGGGCCTCGGGTGCCACGCTCGACCGGCTGCTCACCCCGCTCAAGGGCCTGCTCCAGATCGTCGAGGGCCAGGCCGAGGTCGCCCCCGGCATCCACGTCCAGCACACGCCCGGACACACGCCCGGCCACCAGATCGCCAGGGTCGGCGACCTCGCCATCACCGGCGACCTCGTCCTGCACCCGCTCCAGCTCGCCGATCCGGCCATCCGCTACGCCCACGACGACGACCAGGAGACCGCCGCCCGCACCAGGGCCGAGGTCCTGGAAGCGCTCAGGGCCGAGCGGGCGATGATCGCGACCGCGCATTTCAGCGAGCCGTTCATGCGTCTTTGACCGCATACGGCACCATGGGCTCTCATGAAGATTCGTGTTGTGGCCGGTGTCGCTCTCGGCGCCGCGCTCGTGGTCCCCTCCGCCGCGTCGGCGGCCACCGCGCCCGAGTTGTCCGGCGCCGCCGTGTACGCGGGCACCGGGCAGCTCAGCCGCTACGAGGGCGAGCAGTGGAGCACCCTCGCCAAGGTCGGCGCGATGCCGCAGTTCGCGGCCTCGCCTGACGGCAAGAAGGCCGCCTGGGTGACCGCGGGCGGCAAGCTCCAGGTCAAGGAGGGCGGCAAGACCGTCACCGTGGCCACCAAGCTCCAGGGCGGCACGCCGTGCCTCACCCCCGTCTGGTCCCCCGACTCCACCCAGGTCGCCTACGTCGGCAAGGGCGACGCCGTCATGGCCGTCAAGTCCGACGGCACCAAGTCGCGCAGGCTCGGCGTCTCCAAGGGCGTGTGCCACCTGGCCTGGGCGGCGGGCGGCCGCTACCTCGCCGGCTACACCGGCGAGGCCGACGCCGTCTACCGGCTCGACGTGAAGACCGGCAAGTCGGTCAGGGCCAAGGGCGTCAAGCTCGTCACCCACGTGCAGAGCCTGTCCCCGAACGGCCGCGACGCCGTCGTGGAGTTCCCCGCCAACCCCGAGGCCCTGGGCGACGGGAGCTGGCCCACGGCCTTCAAGCCGACCGTCGTCGACCTGGTGACGGGCAAGAAGCTCACCCCGGCCGTCAAGGGCAAGCTGATTGGAGCGTTCTACCTCGCCGACGGGCGGCTGGTCGTCCGCGTGGCGGGCAGCGGCCACAACACGCTGGTCGTGCTGGACGCGGCCGGCAAGGAGACGCAGCGCGTCCAGGAGCCGGCCAAGGCCAGGAACCAGGCCCTGCTGCAGGTGCTGCCGTAACTAGCTCCCGGCGAGGGCGGGCTGGGCGGCCAGGACGGCTGCGGGCAGGGAGACCATGGCCGTCAGCCCGCCGTACGGCGAGGGCGCCAGGGTGACCTTGATGTCGTGCCTGGCGGCCAGCCTGCCCACCACGAACAGGCCCAGCCGGTCGCTCTGCGCCAGGTCGAACTCGGGCATCTCGGCCAGCCGGTCGTTGAGCTGGTCGAGCTCGGCCCGGGGCAGCCCGAGGCCGCGGTCCTCGATCTCGATCATCAGCCCATGAGGGGTGCTCGTGCTGCGCACGTCCACCCTGGTCTGCGGGGGTGAGAAGAGGGTCGCGTTCTCGACCAGCTCGGCGAGCAGGTGGGCGACGTCCGTGACGGCCGAGCCGAGCAGGGCGGCGGGCGGTGGCGGGAAGACCTCGACCCGCTCGTACTCCTCGACCTCGGCGACGGCGGCGCGCAGCACGTCGAGGATCGGCACCGGGTTGCGCCAGCCGCGTCCGGGCGCCTGGTCCGACAGGATGATCAGGCTCTCGGCGTGCCGGCGCATGCGGGTGGTGAGGTGGTCGAGCTTGAACAGGTCGGCCAGGATCTCGGGCTCCTCGGTCGCCCGCTCCATGCCGTCGAGCTGCAGCAGCTGCCGGTGCAGCAGCGACTGGTTGCGCCTGGCCAGGTTGACGAAGACCTGGCTGACGCCGTGCCGCATCCTGGCCTGGTCGACGGCGGCCTCGACGGCCGTGGACTGCACGCGGTTGAAGGCCCTGACGATGTCGGCCACCTCGGAGGTCTCCGTCCTGACCTCCAGCGGCGCGACCTCGGCCTTCGTGGGCGGGTGCGTGTTCGTACGCAGCCGCTCGACCAGGCCGGACAGCCGTACCTCGGCGAGTTCGGTGGCCGCGTCGCGCAGCGCGGCGAGCTCGCGGACCAGGCGCTTGCGGAAGCGCAGCGACAGGCCGACCGAGGCGAGCACCGCCAGCAGGCCCAGGCCGCCGGCCACGCCGATCTTGACGAGCATGCCGGCCGCGGTCGGCTCGACCCTGGACACGATGCCCGCCACGACCTTGGTCTGGTTGCGGTCGAGCGCGGCCCACAGGTTCTGGCCGTCGATCTGCCAGGTGGCGGCCGCCGCGGGCAGGCCGTTCATCGCGGCCTGGCCCCTGATGGCGTCCTCGGCGTCAAGGAACTCCTGGTAGACGGGCGCGCCGATCAGCTGCTCGTACGGGCCGCGCAGCCCGCTGTCCAGGTGGGAGAGCGCCTGCGCGTAGAGCAGCCGCCTGGTCGCCACCATCCCGGTGAACGCCTCGCGCTCGGCGGGCGCGACGCGTCCCCTGGCCAGCACGACGACGATCAGGGCCCGCTCGCGCGAGAGCAGGTCCTTGGACTCGCCCAGCATGGCGACGGCCCTGGCCTGCTGGTACAGCGACATGTCGGGCACCAGCACCATGGCGTCGTACAGGCGGAAGGAGGCGTCCACGATCT
>JABFVJ010000113.1 GCA_013362835.1 Nonomuraea sp.
AGGTGGAGCCGGTCGCGCTCGTGTTCGGCGTGGCCGCGTTCGTCGTCGCCAGGGGGCCTGGCGCGCCCGACCGTCCCGGCATCACCACCGACGTCGCCGGCCGGGTGCGCGCGGGCGTGTCCGCCTACGGGGTGCGCGCCACGGCGCGCCGGATCCTCGGCCCCGGCGGCATGCTGCGCCGCGCGCTGCTGCCGGGCGAGACCGACCGGGCCGACCTCAGGCGGGCCCTGCTGACCGGGCTCCTGATGGGCCTCGCGCTGTGCGCGAAGAGCTGGCCGATCTGGCTGATCCCCGGCATGCTGCTGCTCCTGCCCCACCTGCGCGCCAGGCTCGTCGCCCTCGCGCTCACCGGCCTGGTCCCGATCTTCTTCCTGGTCACCTCGCCGATCTTCGCCGGCACCACGTTCGACCAGATCCCCGCCGTCATCCACACCATCCAGGACATCCGCCCGATCGTCGGCGAATGGGGATACACGCCGTGGTTCACCGGCGGTGACTGGGCCCTGATCCCGTGGCTGGCCACGTGGGGCACGAGGCTCATCTACGTCAGCGTCGTCGCCGTCGTGCTGCTGTGGCGGCGCGCCGACCCGATCGACATGACCACGGCCATCCTGCTCGTCTTCATGGTCATGACGCCTCGCCTCGGCGCCCAGTACCTGATGTGGTTCATGCCGTTCCTGGTGGCCAGGCCCACCAAGTGGGCCTGGCCCGCCATCATCGGCACCTCGCTGTGGGCCGGGTTCGGCTACCTGTACATGACGCAGTTCGGCGTGAACGACTGGTGGTACCTGCACCAGGACTGGTCACGCGCCTCGATCGCGCTGCTGCCGATCCTGCTGCTGGCCATGCCCTGGAACCGCCGCGTGGCGACGTTCCCGGGGGAGCCGAGCGGCCGGCCGGTCAAGGTGCCCTCAGCGGCATAGCCGCTCCCACAACGTGACCCACTGGCCCGGGTGCACGTGGCCCACGACGGCGTCGCGGGCCACGCCCGCCGCGGCCAGGGCCGCGTCCACGCCCTGGTGGCGCGTACGCAGGGAGGCGCGTACCGAGCCGCCGACCCCGCCGAAGCCGAGCTCCACCAGGTCCAGGTAGTCACGCCGGCCCGTCACCAGCGGTTCGGGCCGCCGCTCGATCCGCAGGATCGCCGAGTCGACCGACGGCACCGGACGGAAGCTCTCCCTGCCGATCGTGTCGCCGAGCCGCCAGTCGAACCACGGCCACGACGCCACGGTCACGAGACTCCAGCGGCCGTAGTCGCCGGTGCGCTTGCGCGCGTACTCCCGCTGCGTGAGCAGTGTCGCCGAGGTCAGCCCGCGCGCCCGCAGACACCAGTCCACGATCTTCGAGGTGATCGAGTACGGGATGTTGCCCACGACCGCGAACGGCTCGCGCGGCGCCCGCGCGGCCGTGAAGTCGCCCCTGACGACCTCGATCCGCGGATCCTCGCGGGTCCGCGAGGCCAGTTTCCCCGCGAGCCTGGGGTCGATCTCGTAGCCGATCACGCGGGCCCCGGCCTCGGCCAGCGCCAGCGTGAGCGCGCCCGGCCCCGAGCCGGGTTCGAGCACCAGCCCCTCCGGCGCCGCCGCCTTGACCATCAGGTCCACGGCGTGCCGGTCGGCCAGGAAGTTCTGCGAGAGCACGCGCCTGGCCCGGTCGGCGGGCGTGCGACCGCCGACGCCGTTCCTGACGTGCTTCTGGGTGTGTGAATAGTTTCCGTGCGCGTAGTTGTGCGCCACAGCACAGCCCCTTCGGGTCCTCGAGAAGAACAGGTCTCGAAGGGCCCTGGGCGCGCCGGCGGACGCGCGGTGTCAGCCGTCCGCTAGCGGGCCAGAGCCCGGCCGTGGCGGATGCGGATGAAGACCGTGCAGTACATGGAACACATGGTGCCGACCCTAGGTCAGGCCCCGCGGCCAGGACAAACGATTAAATGTGATGCGAAGGCGCGGCGCGGTTCGCCACTCTGGAAGGCATGCAGGCAACGGTCACGGTCACCCCGGCTCGGCTTCCCGAGGTGCTGCTGCACGTCGCCGTGGTCCGTCCGGTCTTCCTGTGGGGCGCTCCCGGCATCGGCAAGAGCTCCCTGGTCCGCGAGTTCGCGGACTCGCTCGGCCTGGAGTGCGTGACGCTGCTCGGCACCCAGCTCGCCCCCGAGGACCTGATCGGCGTGCCCGAGCTGGTCGGCGGACGCAGCCGGTTCGCGCCGCCGGAGTCGATCGCCCGCGACGAGCCCTACTGCCTGTTCCTCGACGAGCTCAACGCCTCGGCGCCCGAGGTGCAGAAGGCGTTCTACTCGCTGATCCTCGACCGCAGGATCGGCACGTACGAGCTGCCCGCCGGCTCGGTCGTGATCGGCGCGGGCAACCGGGCCACCGACAACGCGCTGGCCCGCCCGATGGCGTCGGCGCTGATCAACCGGCTGGTCCACGTGCACCTGCGGGCCTCGGCCGACGACTGGCTGAAGTGGGCGGCGGCGAGCGGCATCCACCCGTGGATCGTCGACTACCTCGTCCAGCGGCCCGACCACCTGTGGAGTCAGCCGCCGAAGACCGAGGAGCCGTTCTCCTCGCCGCGCGCCTGGCACATGCTCTCCGACGTGCTCACCTCGTACGGCGACGACGTCGACGACGAGACGATCGCGATGCTCGCCTTCGGCACCCTCACCACGGCCCACGCCTCGGCCTTCCGCGCCTACGTCAAGACCGTCAGGCACGCCTACGACCTCGACGCCGTGCTCAAGGGCGAGGCGCCGTGGCCGCGCCGCCCCGAGGAGCGCGACCTGCTCTACTTCCTGGCCGAGGCGTTCCGCGCCCGCCTGATCAAGGAGCTGCCCGCCGAGAAGCGCGGCGCCTCCGCCCGTGGCCGCGACCTGGGCTTCCGCGCCAAGACGCTGCTCGTCGAGCTGGCCCAGATCTCCCTCGAATGCGCCCAGCTCGTCATCGCCAACGACGCCGACGGCGCGCCCGCGCTGCCCACCTGGTTCCTCGTCGAGATCGGCCGCGACGTGCCCCGCCTGATGGCGGCCCGCTCGTGACCCGCCGCAAGCCCAAGGTCGACCCGTGGCGCGCCGAGGTGCTGAAGGGCTGGGGCGAGCTGACCCGCCACCCGCTGTTCGCCCGCTTCCACAGCGACCTGGACGAGGCGGACGACGACGAGCTGCCCGCCGAGACGTGGGCGGTCGTCACCGACGACGGCGACGTGCGCTTCCACACCAAGCGCCGCGCCCCGGCCGAGGAGTGGTCGTGGGTCTTCGGCCACCTGCTGCTCCACCTCGGCTTCGGTCACGCCGACCCGCGCGTCTGCGCCCCCAAGGACGTCGACGACGACCGTCCCGAGCCCGCCTACCACGCCGCCTGCTGCGTCGCCGTCGAACGGTTCCTGCGCACGCTCAAGATCGGCCGCTGCCCCGCGCCGCTCCCCGACGAGCTGCCAGAGGAGGACGAGGTGACGCTGTCCGAGCGCTGGCGGCGGCTCGGCGTGCCGCCGCGTTACCAGCCGATCGGCCCGGCCGACTTCCGGATCGGCACCGAGGAGACGGCCAAGTACTTCGACTTCCAGCGCAGCTTCGCGATCGGCGTCGCCGTGGCGGCCACGTCCGCGCTGGACCGGGCGGGCGCGCCGCGTACCCCCGTCGAAGGCCACGTCAAGGGCCCCTGGGACGTGGCGCTGGGCTGGTTCATGTCGTCGTACCCGCTGCTCGGCGCGCTCGCCGCGGGCATGAAGATCGTCTCGGACGCCGACCTGGCCAGGGGCTGGGACATCTCGATCGCCGCCGTCAGCGCGGAGGCGGGCGAGATCTACGTCAACCCGCTGGCCGTCCACTCCGAGC
>JABFVJ010000005.1 GCA_013362835.1 Nonomuraea sp.
CGGTGTGCGCGGTGTGCGCGGCCTTCGTGGTCACGGGCCAGCTGCTGATCGTGCTCCACCGGCTCGCCGCCGGGCCGGTGGAGCGGTCGAAAGCGGCGGCTCAGTGGCAGCCGCCGGAGCCGCAGCACGACCCGGTGGCCTGGGGCAGCAGGTCTCTGCCGCCGCCCAGCTCGTAACCAGCCTCGGCCACGGCGGACTCGACGGCCGCGTGGTCGAGCGGCGCGCCGCTCGTGACGACCATCTCCTTGGTCGCGAGGTCGACCTCCACGGCCTCGACCCCGGCGACCTTGCCCACCTCGGCCCGCACGGAACTGACGCAGTGACCACAGGTCATGCCCTCGACCTGGTACGCGGTGACGACCATCGTGAACTCCTCACTCTCGACTCAACGGGCTCAGCATATACCCCCCAGGGGTAAAAGGCATACTTCCCCACGCCCCGGATCGAGGAGAGGAAAACGAAGGGGACAGCCATGTTGAACGGCAAGACCATCGCGTTCCTGGTCGCTCCGGAAGGAGTCGAGCAGGTGGAGCTCACCGAGCCGTGGAAGGCGGTCAGGCAGGCGGGCGGCACGCCCCGGCTGGTCTCCACGTCCTCCGGTCAGATCCAGGCGTTCAACCATCTGGACAGGGCCGACACCTTCGCCGTGGACGACACGGTCGGCGACGGCGACGCCGCCGCCTTCGACGGCCTGGTGCTCCCCGGGGGTGTCGCCAACCCCGACTTCCTCCGTACGGTGCCGCAGGCGGTCACGTTCGCGCGCGCCTTCTTCGACGCGGGCAAGCCGGTGGCCGCCATCTGCCACGCGCCCTGGACCCTGGTCGAGGCGGACGTCGTACGGGGGCGGACGATGACGTCCTGGCCGAGTCTGCAGACCGACCTGCGGAACGCCGGCGCGACCTGGGTCGACCAGGAGGTCGTGATCTGCACGAACGGCCCGAACGCGCTGGTCAGCAGCCGCAAGCCCGACGACCTGAAGGCCTTCTGCCAGGCCATGGCCGACACCTTCTCGGGCTGAGCCCGCGGGATTCCCGGCGTACCGGTCCGACCACCGGCCTTCCTGACCGCATCGAAACTCACCTGTAACACCTTGTGACTCGGCGAGAAATGGTCTAGACGTAGACCAAATAGAGCGTCCTCCGCGCCCCCCAGGGAGACCTCATGTCCATCGAAGAGGATTCCAGGCGACTCGCCGAGCTCGGCTACAAGCAGGAGCTGGCCAGGACCTGGAGCGGTTTCTCCAACTTCGCGATCTCCTTCTCCATCATCTCGATCCTCGCCGGCTGCTTCACGACCTTCGGACAGGCCTGGAACAACGGCGGCCCCATCGCCATCGCGTGGGGCTGGCCGCTGATCTCCCTGTTCATCCTGATCATCGGTTTCTGCATGTCGGAGCTGGTCTCGGCGTTCCCGACGGCGGGCGGCATCTACTGGTGGGCCGCCACCATGGGCAAGCCGATCCACGGCTGGTTCACCGGCTGGCTCAACCTGATCGGCCTCATCGCGGTCACCGCGTCGGTCGACTACGGCTGCGCCACGTTCCTCAACATCACGATCAGCCGCCTGACCAGCGGCGCGTGGGAAGGGACGCTGCCCCAGGCGTTCCTGCTGTTCGTGATCATCCTCGTCCTGCACGCGTTGATCAACATCTTCAGCCACCGGCTCATCTCGCTCCTGCAGAACATCTCCGTCTGGTGGCACGTGGCGGGCGCCGCCGTCGTGGTCGCCATCCTGATCTTCGCGCCGTCCGAGCACCAGTCGCTCGGCTTCGTGTTCGGCGGCACGATCAACAACTCCGGCTTCGGCGACGGTGACGGCGGCATCCCCTTCTGGCTGTACGTGCTCCCGCTCGGCTTCCTGCTCACCCAGTACACGATCACCGGGTTCGACGCCTGCGCCCACGTGTCGGAGGAGACGCAGGGCGCCGCCAGGACCGCCGCCCGCGGCCTGTGGCAGTCGATCTTCTACTCGGCGATCGGCGGCTGGATCCTGCTGCTGTCGTTCCTGTTCGCCGCGACGAACGTGGACGAGATCAACAAACAGGCCGGATTCGTCGGCGCCATCTTCGAGACCGCGCTCTCGTCCCCGCTGGCCACGGCGATCTTCGCGATCTCCACGATCGGCCAGTTCTTCTGCGGGATGAGCTGCGTGACCTCGATGTCGCGCATGACGTACGCGTTCTCGCGCGACGGCGCGGTGCCCGGCTGGCGGCTGTGGTCGAAGGTCGACCGCAACCGCACCCCGGTCAACGCCATCCTCGCCGGGTGCGTCATCGCCGCCCTGATCACCCTCCCCGCCCTGTACGCCCCGGCCGGCACGACGACGCCGGTCGCCTTCTACGCCGTCGTGTCGATCGCGGTCATCGGCCTCTACCTGGCGTTCCTCATCCCGATCTGGCTGCGGCTGCGCATGGGCGACGCCTTCAAGCCGGGCCCGTGGACCCTCGGCCGCAGATATCGGGTCCTGGGCTGGATCGCCTGCGTCGAGATCGTGATCGTGTCGATCTACTTCATCATGCCGTTCTCGCCGGCCGGCGTGCCGGGCAACAAGGACTTCACCTGGACGTCGGTCAACTACGCGCCGATCGCGGTCGGGGTCGTACTGATCGGGATCTGGTTGTGGTGGGGCCTGTCGGCCAGGCACTGGTTCAAGGGGCCGCGCCGGACGATCGACGAGGTGCCCGTACCCTGACTTGACAGGGTTGGCTAATGGCTTTAGCTTCTTAGTTATAGCCATTAGCCGCAAGGGGACGGACATGACCGAGATGCTGACGATCGACGGCGGACAGCTCGCCTACGACGTGACCGGCGAAGGACCGCTGGTCGTGCTGGTGCCGGGGATGGGCGACAGCAGGCGGGCGTACCGGTTCATGGTCCCCGAGCTGGTGGCGGCGGGTTACCGGGTGGCGACCATGGACCTGCGCGGCCACGGCGACTCCACCCTCGGCTGGCCCTCCTACACCCGCACCGACAGCGCGGGCGACATCCTGGCCCTGGTCCGCCAGCTCGGCGGCCCGGCGATCCTGGTCGGCCACTCGTTCGCGGGCGGGGCCGTCACGATCGCCGCCGCGCGGGCGCCCGAGCTGGTCGGCGGCGTGGTGGAGCTCGGCCCGTTCACCCGGGCGCAGAAGATGGACGGCGGCGGCCTGCTGCGCAACGGCCACCACCGCAAGGGCATCATGCTGCTGCTCGGCACCGCGATCCTGCGCAGCGTCGGGCTGTGGAAGAAGTACCGCGACCACGCCATGCCGGCCGTCAAGCCCGCCGACCACGCCGAGTACATGGCCGCGCTCGAAGCCGACCTGCGCAGGCCCGGCCGGATGGCCGTGGTCTCCAAGATGGGCCAGTCCGCCCCGGTCGACGCCGGCGCCGAGCTGCCCAACCTCGCCTGCGACGCGCTGATCGTGATGGGCACGCTCGACCCCGACTGGGCCGACCCGCGTGCCGAGGCCGACGGCATCGTCGCCGCCATGCCCGCGGGGCGGGGCACGGTCGTCATGATCGAGGGCGCCGGCCACTACCCGCACAGCCAGTTCCCCTCGGAGGTGGCGGCGGCCCTGCTGCCCTTCGTCAAGGAGCACGCGCGTGGCTAGGGCGGCGCTGTCCCAGGAAGCGGTCGTCGACCTGGCCGTGCGCGAGGTGGACGAGGGCGGGCCCGAGGCCCTGACGCTGTCGGCGGTCGCCGCGCGGGCCGGGGTCGCCACGCCGTCGCTGTACAAGCACGTGCGCAACCTGGCCGAGCTGCGCGAGCTGATGTCGGCGCGGATCGCCGACGAGATCTCCGACGAGCTGGGCCGGGCGGTGCTCGGCCGCTCGGGCGAC
>JABFVJ010000021.1 GCA_013362835.1 Nonomuraea sp.
GAGGACAGGGGTGAACCCGTGCTCCAGCAGCTCGGCGACCACGAAGCGTCCCGTGTGGCCCGTCGCTCCGTAGACAACGACCGTTTCGCCCATGATTTCCTCGATCTCCTCGTTTCCGCGAGCCCTACTCTGGCCTGACCGGGCACTGGGCCACGAGAGTCCGGAACGCCATCATGCGTACACTTTCGGACATGCATACCGTCGCGCTGGCGACCGCCGGTCATCTGCTGCACTTCGAGCTGGGGGTCGCGTACGAGATCTTCGGCACGCCCCCGCGCGAAACCGCCCGGGACTGGTACGAGGTGCTGCTCTGCGGCCCGGGGCCCGCGCGGATCGGGCCGTTCGCGGTCGCGCCCGAACACGGGCTCGACCGGCTGGTCAGCGCCGACACCGTGATCGTGCCCGCCTGCGCGGACATCGACGAGCCGCCGCCGCCGGACCTCGTCGAGGCCCTGCGCCTGGCCCACAGGGCGGGCGCCCGGATCGTCTCCCTCTGCACGGGGGCGTTCACGCTCGGCGCCGCCGGCCTGCTGGACGGCCGCCGCGCCACCACCCACTGGGCTCACGTCGCCGAGCTGAGCGCCCGCCACCCGGACGCCGTCGTGGACCCCGACGTGCTGTACACCGACAACGGCAGCGTGCTCACCGCCGCGGGGAAGGCCGCCGCCGTCGACCTGTGCCTGCACCTGATCCAGCTCGACCACGGCGCCTCCGTCGCCAACGCGGTCGCCCGCCGCCTTGTCATGGCGCCCCACCGGCCCGGCGGCCAGGCCCAGTTCGTGGCCACGCCGGTACCGGTCGCGGGCGACCACCTGCTGGCCGGCCTGCTCGCCTGGGCCCGGCAACGGCTGGACCGGCCCCTGACGGTGACCGACCTGGCCAGGCAGGCGAACATGAGCCCGCGCCACCTCGCCCGCCAGTTCCGTACGGTGACCGGGCAGGCGCCGATGCGGTGGCTCGTCACCGAGCGCGTACGCCGGGCCCAGGAGCTGCTGGAGACCACCGACGAGAGCGTCGAGTCGGTGGCCCTGTCGACCGGCATGGGCACCGCCACGACGCTCCGCCGCCACTTCCACCGCGTCGTCGGCGTCCCCCCGCACACCTACCGGCGCTCGTTCCGCGACACCCCGCACTGAGCGGGGTCAGCGCCGGAGGGCGTCCTGGGCGTCGTCCTCGACGAGGAAGCCGCCGGACTGGTGGCGCCACAACCGCGCGTACGGGCCCTGGGCCTGCAACAACTCGCTGTGGGTGCCCTGCTCGACGATGTCCCCTCGGTTGAGCACGACGAGCCGGTCCATCCGGACGACCGTGCTCAGCCGGTGGGCGACCACCAGCGCGGTGCGGTCGCGCATCAGGTGCCACAGCGCCTCCTGGACGAGGAGCTCGCTCTCGGAGTCGAGCGCGCTGGTGGCCTCGTCGAGCAGCAGGATCGGGGCGTCGCGGAGGATCGCGCGGGCGAGGGCGAGCCGCTGGCGCTGGCCGCCGGAGAGCTTGACGCCGCGCTCGCCGACCAGCGTGTCGAAGCCGTCGGGCAACGACTCGGCGAACTCGGTGACGTGCGCCGCCCGCGCCGCCCGGAGGATGTCGGCGTCGGTGGCGCCCGGCCTGGCGAAGGCGATGTTGTCGCGGATCGACCGGTGGAACATGGCCGGCTCCTGCGGCACGTACGCGATGAGGCTGCGCAGGTCGGCCTGGCGGAGCCGGGTGATGTCCTGGCCGCCGATCAGGACGCGGCCCGCGTCGACGTCCATGAGGCGCAGCAGCAGCCGGGTGATGGTGGTCTTGCCGCCGCCCGACTGGCCGACGAGCCCGATCTTGGTGCCGCTGGGGATGTCCAGGTCCAGGTCCTGGAACAGCGGCGGGCCGCCGGCGTGCGCGAAGCTCACCCGTTCGAAGCGCACGCCCGCGTCGGCCGGGCGCAGCGGCTGCGGGTCCGGCGGGTCGACCACGGTCGGCGGTACGAGCAGCAGCTCGGTGAACTGCGCGGCCTCGGTGAGCGTGCTCTCCATGCGCCGGTAGATCTGGTTGAACTCGAACATGATGTTGATCGTGTTCGAGTAGTAGGTGAACGTGACCACGATGGCCTCCACCCCGAGACCCCCGCGCAGCGCCACGGCGAGGAGCAGGCCCACGGCGCTGGTGAGGACCGACAGCGGGGCGACGACGGTGTCCACGCGCAGGTTGCCGTAGTCCCAGGAGCGCAGCGACAGCCTGCTCTGCTCGGCGAGCCTGGCCCGGTGCTCGACGGCCTCGCGGTCCTCGGCGCCGAACGCGCGTACGGTCTCCATGTTGGCCAGGACGTCGGCGACGTGGCCCGACACCAGCACCTTGGCCGCCTCCCGCTCGTCGACCAGCGCCTGGCGGCGGCGGATGAGCGGCGCGACCAGGAAGGCGGTCACGATGATGAGGCCCAGCAGCACGAGGACGAGCAGCGGGTCGTAACGCCACAACACCACCGAGGCGAAGGCCAGCGGCACCAGCTTGGCCATGATCGAGAACGTGAGCGTGTCGGCGAACTCCTCGAACCTGGACGAGAACCCCAGCACCCGCTTGGTCAGCGAACCGGCGAACGTGTCGTGGAAGAACGCGGCGTCCTTGGTCAGCAGCTCGTCCATGCCGACGACGCCGAGCCGTTCGATGCCGCGGGCGTCCGCGCGGTTCAGGGCGTGCAGCCCCGCCCGCCACAGCACCTCACCGGCGAGGAGCAGCCCGCCGAACCAGAGCACGTAGGGCAGCAGCGCTCCGACCGAGCCGTCGCCACCCTCCGCCAGGTGCCCCACCAGCCCGGCGACGGCCAGCGGCGCCAGGTAGAACAGGAAGATGTTGCCGAACGCGGGCATCGTCAGCGCGAGCGCCGCCACCCGCCACTGGCGCTTCAGCTCACCGCCGTAGAAGCGGAGGACGAGCATCACCGCGGACTTCCGGACCGATCGGCCGTCTGCGGACTTCTCACCTGATCCGAGCACGGCCATCCGCCCCTCCCGATTGCCGACACCGCCGTCGCCATGCTGCCTCAGCCCCTCACGCGCGATCCAACGGTTTTCCCGCCACCCCAGGCCGTCCCGCGCGATCCGGCGACCTTCCCGCCGCCCCTTCCGGTCGGTCGAGCTGGGCGAGTTCTTCGGCGTCGGCGACGTTCCCGTACGGGATATTTGCCCTGATGAAGCCCTCCGTAGGGACAGGTCCGCGTAGGAAGGAAGCTGGGCGAAGGGGGATCATCATGATCGAGGTCAAGAGCATCGACAAGCCCGACGAGCGGCGCGACTTTCCCGCCGGGCATCTGGACGTGTGCGAGCTGAGCGGCCTGAGCTTCGGGGTCGCCACGTTCGAGCCGGGGTGGCGCTGGTCGGAGTCCGTCAGGCCGATCGCCGGCACGCCGTCGTGCCAGGTGCACCACAACGGCTTCGTCGTCTCGGGGCGGCTGCGGATGCGCATGGACGACGGCACCGAGGCCGAGGCGGGGCCGGGCGAGGTGTTCGTGTGCCCGCCGGGACACGACGCCTGGGTCGTCGGCGACGAGCGCGTCGTCCTGTACGACTTCGCGGGCGGCGCCGCCGAGTACGCCAAGGCGAAGCCCACCTGACACCGGCCGGCGGTCTTCGCGGTCGGTCAGCTCGGCGTCCGTGCGTTGGCGCCGGCCGTCTGTACGTGCGGCGCCGCGACCACGGGCGCCCGCGACTAGCGCGGCACCAGCCGCAGGTGCAGCATGGCTTCGAACCGGGCCTCCGGGTCGGCCAGGTCGATGCCGCCCACTTCGGCCAGCCGCCGCAGCCGGTAGCGGAAGGTGTTGGGGTGGACGTGCACGGCGGCGGCAGC
>JABFVJ010000379.1 GCA_013362835.1 Nonomuraea sp.
GATGCTCTCCAGCTGGTGGACGCAGCGGACCAGGGTGGACTTGCCCGACCCGGACGGGCCGATGACGGTGACGACCTCGCCCTCGTGCACGTCCAGGTCGACCCCGTCGAGCGCCGCGTGGTCGCCGAACCGCTTGCGCACGTCCCGGATTCGCAGGACCGGCGTGCCGCTCACCGCTGCCCCTTTCCGAAGTGCCGCTCCAGGCGCCGCTGGCCGAGCGACAGTACGGTGACCACCGCCAGGTACCAGGCGCAGGCGACGATCAGCAGCGGCACGATCTCGTAGGTTCTGTTGTAGATCACCTGCACCGAGTACAGGAGGTCGGCCATCGCGATCACGCTGACCAGGGAGGTGCCCTTGAGCAGGCTGATGAACTGGCTGCCGGTGGGCGGGACGATCACCCGCATCGCCTGCGGGAGCACGACCTTGACGAAGCTCTGCCTGGCCGTGAACCCCATCGCGCGGGCGGCGTCGTGCTGCCCGCCGTCCACGGCCAGGATGCCGGCCCTGACGATCTCGGCCATGTACGCGGCCTCGTGCAGGGTGAGCCCGATGAGGGCGGCGGTCAGCGAGCTGATCACGGAGTTGGTCGGCCACGAGACGAAGGTCGGGCCGAAGGGCACGCCCAGCGAGATCCGCGGCAGCAGGTAACCGAGGTTGAACCAGAAGATCAGCTGGACCAGGGGCGGAATGCCGCGGAAGACCGCGACGTAGCCGCCGCAGGCCCAGGCGAGCGGGGTGAAGCCGCTCAGCCGGCCCGCCGCGAGCAGCACCCCGAGCACGCTGCCCAGCACCATCCCGATGACGGTGAGCAGCAGCGACATGCCCAGGCCGCGCAGGATGTTCGGGTCGAACAGGTAGGCGCCGGCCACCGGCCAGTCGAACCGCGGGTTGGTGACCAGGAACCAGGCGAACTGCGCGACGAGCACGAGCAGCACGGCTCCGGCCACCCAGCGCAGGGGGCGGACGCGGGGACGGGCCGAGGCGACGTCCACGGTCTGTGGGGCCACGCTCATTGCGCCGCCGCGGTGTTCATCTTGGGCTCCTCCACCGCCACCTTCTGGAGCCCGTACTTCTCCATGATCTTCTTGTACTCGCCGTTCTTGAAGATCTCCTTGAACGCGTCGAGCATGACCGGGCCGAGGCCGCTGGACTTGGGCACGAGCATGGCCAGCTGGTCGACGCCGGCGCCCTGCTCGTCGGTCTGCGTGACGTACGTGAAGGCGTCCTTCTCCTTGCCCAGCACGTCGAGGGCCGCGCTCTCGGTCATGCCGGCCGCGTCGGCGCGACCCGACTTGGCGGCCAGGATGGTGCCGTTCGTGTCGGCGAAGCCGATGAAGTCGATCGCCGGCCTGCCCTGCTTGACGCACCATTCGGTCAGGCGCTTGGCCTGGTCCTCCACGATGCTGCCCGCGGTGCCGGCGACGCGCTTGCCGCACAGGTCGCCCGAGCTCGTGACGGCCGAGGACGCGGCCTTGGGGATCAGGTAGGAGGTCCGGGTGACCATCCACACGAGCGCGTCGAACTGCTTCTCGCGCTCGGGGGTGTCCTTGACCGGCCCGTTGAAGGCGTCGTACCGGGAGGCGAGCATGCCGGAGAGCGCGGCGGGCAGGCCGGCGACGATCGAGATCTCGGTACGGACCCCCAGCGCCTTGCCGAGGGCGTCCTGCAACTCCTTGTCGATGCCCGTGACGGTCTTGCCGTCGTTGGCGACGATCCGGTACGGCGGGTGGGAATCCCCGGCAAATCGGATGACGCCCGCTTCCTTGACGGCATCAGGTAGGGCGTCGTAGAGAGCCGTCGCGCCGGCCGGTCGCTGCGTTTCACCGTCGCCTCCACCGCAAGCTGCGGTGCCGGCGAGGGTCACAGCCGCCACACCCGCGAGAATGGTTCTGGGCAATCTCATGGTGATCCTTCCGCGACCGAATAGCGCTGCAGTTAATGTTGCGGTCGTGGTGGTAAGTGTCACACCTAAGGGTGCACACCTGTCAAGAGGCGGCCGTGCGGCGGAGACGTGCCGGAGCCTCGCCCCGCCGCGAGGGAAACGATCAGGTGAGCGCGAGGATCGAACTGGTCCGGTGGTGGGCGACCAGCTCGGCCAGGCCGGGCTCGAACTCCGCGACGATCTGCTTGACGCGGAACTCGGCGAGCGGCCCGAGGGTGTCGTAGATCTCCACGAAGAGGTCTCTGGCCGCCGCCCGCGGCCAGTCGGCGGGCAGCAGCTCAGCGGGCAGGTCGGGGTCGTGGTTGGGGAAGGTCCGCCAGGTGTCCATGATCCCCGTACGCGCCACCAGCGCCTCGGACGCGCCCACCGCGCCCTTGCGTACGCGTTCCAGCAAGGGCGCGTACCGGGCCACGAACTCCTCGTAGGTGCGCCGGAGCTGGTCGAAGTCCCACGCCTCCTGCGGGGCGCGCATGGCGGGGAGGTCCAGGGCCTCGGCGCGGAAGACCGTCGACATGGGGATCTCCAGCTCGGCGAGCACCGCCGCCGCGCTGCCGGCGTCGGCCGTCGGGGAGAGCCACAGCCCGTCGTAGAGCGGGGCGAAGCCGAGCCAGCGCAGCCTCGCGCGCAGCGCGTGGCGCAGGTCGCGCTGCTCCTCGGAGATGGAGAAGACCGCCATCACCCATCTCCCGTCCCACGCGCCCTGCTCCAGGCCGAAGGACATGATCCGCTGCCGCCCCTCCTGCATCACCGCGGCGGCCCGGTCGGTCAGCCGGTAGTAGGTGCGCCGCCCGGACTTGGACGACTCCAGCAGATCCCGTCTGGTCAGGCGGCTGAGCGCGGCCCGGGCGGCCACGGCGGAGACCCCGAACTCCTCGGCCAGCCGCACCAGGGCCGCGGACGGCAGCTGCTCGGGCCGGCTGATCCAGTAGTCCCCGAGCAGCGTCGTGATCAGGTGCTGCGGGGGTGCCCCCACCTGGAAGCGCGG
Source organism: Nonomuraea sp. (assembly GCA_013362835.1). The sequence goes on from JABFVJ010000379.1 coordinate 2,931, forward strand.
AAAATCGACGTCCCCTGCCTCAGACGGCTCACGATCATTCACAGGACGAGTATATTGACAACGGATGAGCTTGCGCTCGTTATCAGAATGTCATGCTTCTTGGACGGGTTCCGGCACGCGGGTCAGCGAGCGCCGCCGCCCTTCCGCCGCGTACCGGCCCCGGCGTCACCGTCGAGGACGTCCAGGCGGTCGCGGTCGGTCGTCTCGTCGAAGCTCGTGTGGCAGCGGGGCGGCGGCGACTCCAGGGCGGACACCTGCGCGAAGGTGTGGTGCGCGGCCAGCCCGGCCAGCCCGGGGTCGAACTCGGCGAGGATCTCCCGGAACCGCCGCGCCGCCGGGTCGCCGAGCGAGTCGTAGATCCGCACGCACAGCCGCCTGGCCTCCTCGCGCGGCCAGCCGGCGGGGAGCAGCCCGGCGGGCAGGTCGGGGTCGAGCGTGGGGAACACCCGCCAGTCGGTCATGATCGCGGTCCGCAGCCGCAGCGCCTCGGCGGGGGACGGGCTGGACCTCGCCAGCCGCTCGGCGACCGGCCGATGGCCGTCGATGAAGCGCACGTAGCGCTGGCGCAGCGCGGCCAGGTCGAAGGCGCGGTCCAGCACCGGGTCCAGGTCGTCGCCGGCGACCTCGCGGGCCCGGAACACGGCCGCCCCGCGCACGCCCAGCCGCCGCACGAGCTGGACCACGTCGTCCGTCCTGTCGTGCGGGGACACCCAGACCGCGTCGAAGACCATGCCGAAATGCAGCAGGCGCAGCCCGTCACGCAACGCGCGGCGGGTCTCCCGCTGGTCCTCCGGCACCGAGAACGTGACGACCGTCCACTCCCCGTCCCAGCCCGGCGTGACGGCGCCGAAGCTCAGCAGCCGGCGCATGTGC
>JABFVJ010000382.1 GCA_013362835.1 Nonomuraea sp.
ACATCGGGATGAGGGGCGGTGGTGCCTGGGGACCAGGCGGTGCCTCACCGTCGGACACGACTCTCACCGGCGTGGTCGCGCGTTCCTGGCACTGCCAGACGCACGACGTCGCCGGGCAACCAGGACCAGCAGTGGGTGCTCGTCCCATGGGACTGGTCCTGAGCGCGCTCCCGGCAGGGGGTCAGCCCTTCAGTGCGCTGCCCCGCTTCCACTGGGTCCAGTTGAGCTGCCAGTAGCTCCAGCCGTTGCGCCAGTCGAGCTTGCGCTTGGTTCCGGTGATCTTGACGACGTCACCGCGCTGGGCGATGCCGTAGAACCACTTGGCGCCGGCCGGGGTGGCGCGGACGCAGCCGTGGCTCTGGTTGGAGCGGCCGAGGTACTGGTAGAAGCCGGCGCTCTGGTGGACGTACTCGCCGCTGTCGGAGATGCGGACCGCCCAGGGGATCTCTTCCTTGTAGTAGCGCGGGTCCTTGGGGTCCGTCACGCCCATCCACGAGGACGTCATCGTCTCCACGGCCTTCTTGCCCATGGTCAGGTGCACGCCGCTGGTGGTCAGGTAGACGTCGACGCCGTTCCTGATCAGGCCGCCCCTGCCCGCGCTGATCGCGATCTTCTTGGAGATCTTGCCGTCGCGGTAGACCTTCATCTGGTGCTTACGGGTGTCGACGACCGAGATGTTCGAGGTGCCGACGGCGAAGCGGCGGCTGACGTCCTTGGCCTTGCTGTTGCCGGGCAGCTCGCTGAGGCGCGCGGTGAACAGCACCTTCTGGTGCGGCTTCCAGTACGTCTTCGTCCGGTAGATGACCTTGCGTGCCGACACCCAGCGCCAGGCGCCCTCGACCGGCTTGTCGGCCTCGACGTCGAGCAGCGCCTCGACGGCCGCCTTGTCCTTCACGTCCCGGTCGAACACGACGATGATCGGGAAACCGACGCCGACCTTCTCCGACGTCTCGCCCATGGGCGTGATGTCGGCGATGTCGAGTTTGACCTTCGGGGCCGGAGCCGTGACGGCGAGGGCCGCGGCGGCGCCGGCGGGTGCGGCGCTCCGGATCGCCGGGGCCTGCGGGGCCGGCACACCTTCCGCCGAACAGGCCGCAGCGGTGACCAGTGCGACCATGGCAAGCAACCGGGGGACGCGATTCAAGGGGATTACTCCTGGTTTATGTGCTTCTCCTTCCTTGTGTGACTACTGAGACCCATGATTCGTCTACCGGGAGGCCGTAACGATCTTGTAACGGTCCAGGGGGCGTTATACGAGGCGGCGCGCGGTGGCCCAGCGGGACAGCTCGTGGCGGTTGGAGAGCTGGAGCTTGCGCAGCACGGAAGAGACGTGGGTCTCCACGGTCTTCACCGAGATGAACAGCTCCTTGGCGATCTCCTTGTACGCGTAGCCCCGCGCGATCAGCCGCAGCACCTCGCGCTCGCGCTGGGTGAGCGAGTCGAGCTCGGGGTCGATCGAGGGCGCCTCGGACGAGGCGAAGGCGTCGAGGACGAACCCGGCCAGCCGGGGCGAGAAGACCGCGTCGCCGTCGGCCACCCGGCGGATGGCGTCGGTGAGCTCCTTGCCGCTGATGTTCTTGGTGACGTAGCCGCGGGCGCCGCCCCTGATCACGCCGATGACGTCCTCGGCGGCGTCGGAGACCGACAGCGCGAGGAAGCGGACCTGCGAGCCCGTGCTCAGGACCCGGCGCAGCACCTCCTGGCCGCCGCCGCCCGGCATGTGCACGTCGAGCAGGACCACGTCGGGCTGGTGCTCGGCGATGGCCTTGACCGCCGTCTCGACGTCTTCGGCCTCGCCCACGACCTCGATCGAGTCGCCCAGCTCCGCGCGTACGCCCGATCTGAACAGCCGGTGGTCGTCGACGATCAACACGCGTGTCATTGTTTGTCCACCTTCATCGTCAGCATCACTTCCGTGCCCTCGCCGGGCTCGGTGCGGACCCTGGCCGTGCCGCCGTGACGTTCCATTCTCCCGATGATGGACTCCCTGATGCCCATCCTGTCGAGAGGCACCGCCTCCAGATCGAAGCCCTTGCCGCGGTCCTTCACGAAAATCGTGACCTCCGAGCCCTCCACCTCGGCGTACACGGAGATGGACGGGCTCTCGGAATATTTGGCCGCGTTGACCATCGCCTGCCTGGACGCCTTCAGCATGGCCGCCAGCTTGCCCTGCGGGTCGAGGTCGATGTCGCCGACGCAGACGATCTCGATGGGCACGCCGTGGGAGTCCTCCTCCTCGGCGGCGATCCTGCGTACGGCGGCGGCGACGGTGGCGTCGGCGTCCTGGGCGGGCTGGTAGAGCCAGTTGCGCAGCTCGCGCTCCTGCGAGCGGGCGAGCCTGGTGACCTCGCGGGGGTCGTGGGAGACGCGCTGGATGAGGGTGAGCGTGTGCAGCACCGAGTCGTGCACCATGGCGGCGACCTCGGCGCGTTCCTCCTGCCGGATGCGCTCGCGGCGTTCGAGCTGCAGCTCCTTCCACAGGCCGGCGAGCCAGGGCGCGGCGATGACCGCGATGCCGCCGACCACGACGACCGTGAACAGCAGGCCGGGCCTGGCCTGGGCCAGCTCGCCCTGGGCGTACAGGAAGCCGACCGCGCCGACGACGACGAGCGCGACGCCGAGCAGCGTGCGGACGCGGTTCGTCCTGATGCTCTTGGTGGCGCCGCTGACCCAGTTCTTGCGGCGTTCGGGGTCGGCCTGCTGCCACAGGATGAGCGCGCCGATGCCGCCGACGGCGAACGGCAACATGCCGATGCCGCCCTTCGAGGCGCCGGTCAGCCAGCCGAACGCGGCCAGCGCCATCCCGATCGCGCTGAACGCGGCGAGCTGGCTCCAGTCCCGCTGCGGCGGCGGCCCCTCGTACGGCTCGCGCGGAGTGACCATCCACAGCACGGCGTACGCCACCATGCCGACCCCGTCAACGACGACGCTGAGCAGCACGAACATCAGTCGAATCACGACCGGGTCGAGCGAGAGCTGCGTCGCGAGCCCCTGGGCCACGCCGCCGAGCAGGCGGCCGTCCATGGGGCGCATCATCCGGCGATAGGGTCGATCGCCGGTGGGCTCGGCAAGTGTCTTCTGGTCAGCCATAACATCGCCATCGTCACATGTCGGAGGCACTTCGGGCATCAGGGAACAACCCCCAGGGTCGAGTCAGGGGTCTCCCCGATGCGGGCACCGCCCTCGACGGTCCACGATGGTTCCATGACAGAAGCTCCGCCCAGACAACCCGCCGCCTCGCCCCGTGCGCTGCGTCGCAGCAGCGAAGGGCGCTTCCTCATGGGCGTCTGCGCCGGTCTCGGGCGGCACACCGGCATCGACCCCGTGGTGTTCCGCGCGGCGTTCGCCGTGCTCCTGCTCGGCTCGGGGATCGGGATCTTCCTCTACATCGCGGCGTTCCTGCTCATGAAGGAGCCGAACGGCGGACCGGGGATCATCGAGCAGTGGACCCGGCGCGACTTCGACGCCGAAGCGGTGATGGCGCTGCTGACGGCGGTGCTCGGGTTCGGGCTCGCGCTCAACCTCGCGACCGTGTGGCTCGACACCGGCACGCTGGTGGTCGGCGTGCTGCTCGCCGTCTCGCTGCTCGCCGCCCACTCCAGCGGCGTCGACCTGCGGGCGCTCGCCCGGTCGATGCCCGAGCGGCTCAGCCGCCGGCGGTCCCCCGACGCGGACACGCCCGCGCCGTCCTACGTCCCGCCCGAGACCACCCCTCCGGTACGCCCCGCCGAACCGTCCTGGTCCGGCCTCGGCGACACCCGCGCGGCGCACGCGGAGTCGGCTCCCCCCGTCCC
>JABFVJ010000383.1 GCA_013362835.1 Nonomuraea sp.
GGCATGTGCCGCAACGTGGACTTGCCCGACCCGAACGGCCCCAGCCCGGCCCGGCAACACCCTCGCCCGCGCACACGCTAAATCCGCAGGTCTCCAGCTGTGCGGGATGCAAAACCTGCCGTGCGCCATCACGTTCGGCAGCAGCGGGAAGCCCTTGGGAACGGGGGCCGGGAACTCGCGCAGACCATGCGACCGCAAGCAGTGGCAGCCCAGCCGTGCGAGTGCAGGCCATGCGAGGCCGGGGCAGCGCAGGCCGCCTGGCAGCGCGGGTCGCGGCAGCGTGGCAGCGCTGGTCGGTGGGGGCCTCTTCGGTGGGTTGGTCTCGGGCGGGGCGGCGGGGGCCGGGGCGGGCGGAGTGATGGGAGCGGGGTACAAGGAGGGGCGTGGGTGATGCTTTTGGGGGCTCGGCCCGCGCGGTGGTGGCCCGGCGGGGGTGTAGGGGGAGGTCGGGGGCTAGACTCGCGCGGCGCGGTGCGCGCCGGCGCGGGTGAGGATCTCCCTCTTCGGGGGAGGTTGAGGTACGGCGGCAGGCCATCGGAGGCACCGCATAGGATTCGAGCGAAATTTCGTCCGTTTTCTAGTCTTGTTAAATTGCTCCCCCGATGTAACCTTTGGTGGCGATTCGTCCTACCATCGGTGGTCTAGGCCACCGAGATGGCCCTGCCAGCAGGGACGCTCTGGTTACCCGTCAGTAGAGATGCGTTTTCTACGACTAGCGACCAGGATGGAAGGCGACCGCCAGGGCAAGACACCCAGCAGACCAGACATCAGTCAATCTCGGAAGGCGAGACCCAGTGGCTTCCGGACGCCAGCGATTCTCGATCATCAGCGACGGCCTACCCAGCCAGCTGCCTGATGTCGACCCCAGTGAGACCAACGAGTGGCTCGAGTCTCTCGACAATGTCGTCAAGACCGAAGGCCGCACCAGAGCCCGCTACCTCATGCTGCGCATGCTGGAACGGGCCCGCGAGCACCAGGTCGGCGTGCCGGGCCTGCGCAGCACCGACTACATCAACACGATCCCGCCGGAGCGCGAGCCCTGGTTCCCGGGCGACGAGCACGTCGAGCGGCGCATCCGCGCCTACATCCGGTGGAACGCGGCGATCATGGTGTCGCGGGCGAACGCGCGTACGAACGTGGGCGGCCACATCGCCACCTACGCGTCGGCGGCCTCGCTCTACGAGGTGGGCTTCAACCACTTCTTCCGCGGCAAGGACCACGGCGAGTCGGGCGACCAGGTGTTCTTCCAGGGCCACGCGGCGCCGGGCATCTACGCCCGCGCCTTCCTGGAGGGGCGGCTCAACGAGGCCCAGCTCGACGCGTTCCGGCAGGAGCTGTCGCACGGCTTCCACGGCCTGCCCTCCTACCCGCACCCGCGGCTCATGCCCGACTTCTGGGAGTTCCCGACGGTCTCCATGGGCCTCGGCCCGATCGGCGCGATCTACCAGGCGCGGTTCAACCGCTACCTGCTCAACCGTGAGATCAAGGACACCTCGCGCAGCCACGTGTGGGCCTTCCTCGGCGACGGCGAGATGGACGAGCCCGAGTCGCTCGGCGCGATCGGCCTGGCCGCCCGCGAGGAGCTCGACAACCTCACGTTCGTCATCAACTGCAACCTGCAGCGGCTCGACGGCCCGGTGCGCGGCAACGGCAAGATCATCCAGGAGCTGGAGTCCTACTTCCGCGGCGCCGGCTGGAACGTGATCAAGGTCGTGTGGGGCCGCGACTGGGACCCGCTGCTCGCGGCCGACGTCGACGGCGTGCTGGTCAACCAGATGAACACGACGCCCGACGGCCAGTTCCAGACGTACTCGGTGGAGACCGGCGGCTACATCCGCGACCACTTCTTCGGCGGCGACCCGCGCCTGCGCAAGATGGTCGAGCACCTGTCCGACGACGACATCCGCAAGCTGTCGCGCGGCGGCCACGACTACCGCAAGGTCTACGCCGCGTTCAAGGCGGCCCGCGAGCACGTCGGCCAGCCGACGGTGATCCTCGCCCAGACCATCAAGGGCTGGACCCTCGGCAAGGACTTCGAGGCGCGCAACGCCACCCACCAGATGAAGAAGCTCACCAAGGCCGAGCTGAAGGAGTTCCGCGACCGGCTCTACCTGCCGATCCCGGACTCGGCCCTGGAAGGCGACCTGCCTCCGTACTTCCACCCGGGCGAGAACGACCCGGAGATCCAGTACATGAAGGAGCGCCGCGCGGCGCTCGGCGGCGTGCTGCCCAAGCGCGTGATGCGCGCCAAGCCGGTCAAGCTGCCCGCCGACGACGTCTACGGCCAGTTCGGCAAGGGGTCGGGCAAGCAGCAGGTGGCCACGACCATGGCCTTCGTACGCCTGCTGAAGGACCTCATGCGCGACAAGGAGATCGGCCACCGGTTCGTGCCGATCATCCCCGACGAGGCCCGTACGTTCGGTCTCGACGCCATGTTCCCGACGGCCAAGATCTACTCGCCCCACGGGCAGACGTACGAGGCCGTCGACCGTGAGCTGCTGCTGTCGTACAAGGAGGCCGTGCAGGGGCAGATCCTGCACGAGGGCATCAGCGAGTCCGGCTCGATGGCCTCGGCCATCGCGGCCGGCACCGCCTATGCCACGCACGGCGAGCACATGATCCCGATCTACATCTTCTACTCGATGTTCGGGTGGCAGCGCACCGGCGACCAGATGTGGCAGATGGGCGACCAGATGGGCCGCGGCTTCCTGCTGGGCGCCACCGCGGGCCGCACCACGCTCAACGGCGAGGGCCTGCAGCACGAGGACGGCCACACGCCGCTCATCGCCTCGACCAACCCGGCCGCGGTCTCCTACGACCCGTCCTGGGCCTTCGAGGTCGCCCACATCGTCAAGGACGGCCTGCGGAGGATGTACGGCGACCAGCCGGAAGACGTCTTCTACTACCTGACCGTCTACAACGAGCCCTACCTGCAGCCCGCGCAGCCGGCCAACATCGACGTCAACGGCCTGCTCAAGGGCCTGTACAAGTTCGCCGAGGGTCCGCAGACGCAGGGGCCGAAGGCCAACATCCTGTCCTCGGGCGTGGCCGGGCCGTGGGCCATGGAGGCCCAGCGGCTGCTGGCCGAGGAGTGGGGCGTCTCGGCCGACGTGTGGTCGGCGACCTCGTGGACCGAGCTGCGGCGCGAGGCGCTGGCGTGCGAGGAGCACAACCTCCTCAACCCCGACGCCGAGCAGCGCGTCCCCTACGTGACCCAGGTGCTCTCGCAGGCCAGGGGCCCGATCGTGGGCGTGAGCGACTACATGAAGGCGGTCCAGGACCAGATCTCGCAGTGGGTGCCGGGTGACTGGTCCTCGCTGGGCACCGACGGGTTCGGCCTGTCCGACACCCGTTCGGCGCTGCGCCGCCACTTCCACGTGGACGCCGCCTCCATCACGCTGGCCGTGCTCACGAGCCTGGTCAAGCGGGGCGAGCTCGACGGCGAGGTGCTGCGCGAGGCCATCGCCCGCTACCACCTGAAGAACGGCGTCACCGAGGCCGGTGGCGCGGAGAGCAACGACACCCAGTCGATGGGCGTCTGAGTCATCCGGCGACGGCGCTCCCGCGAATGTTTCTCGCGGGAGCGCCGTCATGTCCGGCCCACTACTCCGTTTGACGAGTGAGGCGGCACGTTCAGGAGGGGTACGTGCCGCCTCACCCAGGTTTGGTGCGGGGTCCCGTATTGTGGGCACTACTTCCCCCGGAGACACGAAGGGGAATTGTTCGTATGCGACGCGTCCTAGCCGCCGCCCTGCTCGTGGCCACGGGCTGCGCGAGTGCACCCGCAGAGCCCGCCACCGACGGCCCCGCCGCCGGCACCGACACGATCACCTGGGGACCGTGCACCGACATCAAGCGCCCCGACGGTGAGCCGCCCGCGCGGCAGGATTCCTCCGTACGGTGCGGGAAGCTGGCGGTGCCACTCGACTACGCCCGTCCCGACGGCGACAAGATCGAGCTGGCGCTGATCAAGCTGCCCGCCACCGACCCGAAGAAGCGGCTGGGCTCGATGGTGTTCAACTTCGGCGGCCCTGGCGCCTCCGGCGTGGACACCCTCGACCAGGCCGCCAAGGCGCTCACCGCGCTGCGCGGGCACTACGACTTGGTCAGTTTCGACCCGCGTGGAGTCGAGCGCAGCGCGGGCGTGCGCTGCGGCGACGGCGCGGAGATGGACAAGTTCACCGCGCTGGACACGCTGCCGTCCAACGAGCAGACGCACCGGGAGAGCCAGGACGCCAACAAGGAGTTCGCCGAGCTCTGCCAGAAGAACTCCGGCAAGATCCTCCCGTACGTCGGCACCGTGAACGCCGCCCGCGACATGGACCGCATCCGCGCCGCCGTCGGCGACCCCAAGCTCAACTACGTCGGCATGTCGTACGGCACCCAGCTCGGCGCCGTCTACGCCACCGAGTTCCCCAAGAACGTGGGCCGCATGCTGCTCGACGCGCCGCTCGACCCGACGGTCACGTTCGAGCAGCGCACGCTGGCCCAGACGCGCGGCTTCCAGAAGGCCTACGAGAGCTTCCTGCGCAGTTGCGTCAAGGGCGGCTGCGCCGTCGGCCAGGACGTGACCACCGCGAACGCCAACGTCGGCAAGCTGATGAACCAGCTCACCGCCAAGCCGCTCGACGTGAACGGGCGGCAGCTCACCCAGGGCCTGGCCTCCACCGGCGTGGCCGCCGCCCTGTACTCGGAGCTGACCTGGCCGTTCCTTGAGCAGGCGCTCGGCGAGGCGCTGAAGGGGCGCGGCGAGGCGCTGCTCTACCTGGCCGACTCCTACACCGGCCGCAACGAGGACGGCACCTACTCCACCCAGATGACCAGCTTCCCGGCCATCACCTGCGTGGACACCGCCGAACGGCCCGGCGAGGCCGAGCTGCGGCGCACCGAGGCGGCGGCGCTGAAGATCTCGCCGCTGTTCGGCAGCGAGGGCTCGGGCGGGCTGTGCCGGGTGTGGCCGGCCAAGGGCAGCGACCAGGCGCGGCACGTGAACGCCACCGGCTCGGCGCCGATCGTGGTCGTCGGCGGCAGGGGCGACCCGGCGACGCCGTACGAGTGGGCGCCCAAGCTGACGGCCCAGCTCAAGACCGCGCGGCTGGTGACGTACGAGGGCGAGGGGCACGGGGCGTACCTGTCGGGCAGCAAGTGCGTCCAGGGGCTGGTGGACGCGTACCTGGTGGAGGGGAAGCTCCCCAGCAAGGGCGCGACCTGCCCGGCGGCCTAGGCTGGGCCGGGTGACCGATCACGACACCATCATCGCCCGGATCGAGACCGAGGCCGCGCGGCTGGCGGCGCTCGCGACCGACCTGTCCATCCCGGTGCCCACGTGCCCGGGATGGACGGTCGCCGAGCTCGTCACGCACGTCGGCCGGACCCATCGCTGGGCCACGCACATCCTGCGCGATCAGGTGCGGGAGCGCATCTGGTCGCGGCAGGTGCCGAGCGGGCCGGCCGAGGGGCAAAGCGGTGACGCCGCCTGGCTCATGGCCGGGGCCGCCGACCTGCTGGACACGCTGCGCACCACCGACCCCGGCCTTGAGGTGTGGACCTGGGGCCCGGACCTGCGGGCCGCGTGGTGGTCTCCCCGGATGCTCTTCGAGCTGGTGATCCACCGCGCCGACGCCGAGCTCGCGCTCGGCCTCGACCCGGTGATCCCGGCGGCGACCGCCGTGGACGGGATCGAGGAGTTCCTGCACAACCTGCCGTACGCGGCCTGGCTGACCCGGCCGCTGGCCGAGCTCGGCGTGGAGGGGGCCACGATCCACCTCCACGCGGACGACGTCGACGGCGAGTGGACCATCACGCAGGGCCCCGCCGGGGCGGTCACCTGCGAACGCGGCCACACCAAGGGCGACGCGGCCGTCCGCGCTCCCGCGAGCGACCTGCTCCTCCTGCTGTACGGCCGCCGCCCGCCGCAGTCCCTCACGGTCTTCGGTGACCAGGACCTCCTGACCCGCTGGCTGTCGGCCGCCGCCTTCTGACCCGAGGACGGGCCCTGGACGCGCCGCCGCTCGGCGATCGGCGGCGTGTCCAGGGCGGGTGAACCCTTCCGGGCGGCCGGGCCCCGCTCGCGCAACCCCAGGTCGGCGGGGAAGGTGCTCCCCTGGAGGCGCGAAAACAACGAAACCCGAGAACCAACCAGCCCTCACGACCCGGAAGCCCGAACCCGAGAACCAACCAGCCCTCACGGCCCGGAAGCCGGGACCGAGAACCGGCCGCTCCGGGCCCGGAAGCCCGGCGGCAGCTCGCCGCCGGGGTGGTTCACCTGCGGTGGAAGATCCCGAAGAGGCTTCCCGAGGTGTCGTGGAGGTAGGCGAAGTCGGTGCCGGCGCCGTCGTCGATCACCTTCATGACGACCTTGCCCCCGAGCGCCTCGCTCTTGGCGCACGCCGCCTCGACATCGGCCACCTGCACGTGGAAGACCGCGTGGCTGGGGAACTCGCCCTTGGTGTTGAACAGCCCGCCCCCGGGCCGCTCATCCTCCGGGTAGCCGATCATCCGGTAGTCGACCGGCCCGTCGTCCCTGGTGAACGACCAGCCGAACAGCTCCCCGTAGAACCGCTGGGCGCCTTCGGGGTCGTCGGTCGCGACCTCGAACCAGGTCACCGTGTTGTCCATCGCCGTCTCCTTAGTCTTTCGAACAAGACAACGATTTCATGCCTTGACGACAACCCTATGTCGGTGTTTTCGATTCACTGATCGAGCAGAGTCCCGTGGACGACCATCTCCGGCACGTCGGGCGCGAACCCTTCGAGCGGCCGGTCGGGACAGCGCTCGCCGGTGACGACGGCGGCGGCGATGCGGTCGAGCCGGAACACCCGCACGTCTTCCCGCAACCGGCACCACGCCACGAGGTACCAGAAGCCGCCCCGCCCGCCCAGGAACACCCCGGGCTCGACGTCACGCGAGGTGAGCGCCCCCTTGGCGTCGGCGTAGTCGAGCCGGAGCACCCGCCGCCGCAGCAGCGCCTCCTCGATGGCCCGCGAGATGCCCTCGGCCCCGAGCGGCCGGATCTCGGTGCCGGACTCGGGCGGCAGGCTGACGAGCTGCACCCGCCGCGCCAGCTCCCTGGCCAGGTCGCCCTCGGGCCCCGGCATCGCCGAGACGACCTTGCGTAACGCGCTGCGGGCCTGCCTGCCGAACGGCTGGTCGCCGGCCTGGCTGAGCGCGACCGCGATGGCGACCGCCTCGGCCGGGGTGAAGTTGAGCGGCGGCAGCGACATCTTCTTGTCGAGGGCGTAGCCGCCCTTGCGACCCGGCTCGGCGTAGATCGGCACCCCGGACTCCTGCAACGCGGTGATGTCACGCTCGATCGTGCGCACGCTGACCTCGAACCGCTTGGCGAGCTCGCGGGCGGAGCGGCAGCGTGGCGAGATGGCGCGCAGGTCCTCGACGAGCGCATAGAGCCGGTCGGTACGGTTCACAGCCGGAACGCTACGCGCCGCCACCGACAATCGCCGGGCACGCGGGGCCTTCCGGCACCTTCCCCTAACCGCCAGGCAAGGCAGGTCTCACGCCCGCGTCCACTCCAGCAGCCGCTCCAGCGGCCAGGTGTTGACGATCCGCTCGGCCTCGATCCCGCACCGGGCGGCCCGTTCGCATCCGAACCGCTGCCAGTCGAGCTGCCCGGGGGCGTGCGCGTCGGAGTCGATCGAGAACACGCACCCCATCTCGTACGCCAGCCGCATGAGCCGCTTGGGCGGATCGAGCCGGTCGGGCCTGGAGTTGATCTCCACGGCCACCCCGAACCGCCGGCACGCCTCGAAGACCAGCTCGGCCTCGAACTCCGACTCCGGCCTCTTGACCCCGCGCTTCCCCCCGGCCTGCACCACCCGCCCGGTGCAGTGGCCGAGCACGTCGACCAGCGGGTCGGCGATGGCGGTGACCATGCGCCTGGTCATGTCCTCGCGCCCCATGCGCAGCTTGGAGTGCACGCTCGCGACCACGACGTCGAGCCGTTCGAGCAGCGCGGGCTCCTGGTCGAGCGTGCCGTCGAGATTGACGTCGACCTCGATGCCGGTGAGGATCCGGAACGGCGCCATCCGTTCGTTCAGCTTGGCCACCACGTCGAGCTGGCGCTCCAGCCGCTCGGCCGACAGGCCCTTGGCCACGGTCAGCCGCGGCGAGTGGTCGGTGAGCGCCCAATACTCGTGCCCGAGCCCCAGGGCGGCCTCGGCCATCTCCTCGATCGGCGAGCCGCCGTCGGACCAGTCGGAGTGGCTGTGCAGGTCGCCTTTCAGCGCGCCGCGCAGCGCGGCGGTCTCCTCGTCGAGCTCGACGCCTTCGGTCGCTCGCAATCTCCGCAAATACGTAGGAACCTGGCCGTCGAGCGCTTCGTTGACGACAAGAGCGGTGACCTTGCCGATGCCGGGAAGATCGCCGAGCCCGCCGGATCGGGCCAGGCGCGCCAGCTCGCCTTCGGGCAGGTCGTCCACGACGGCGGCCGCGCGGCGGAACGCGCGGACGCGATAGGTGGGCTCACCCGCGCGCTCCAGCAGGAAGGCGATCTCGCGCAGGGCCTGAACCGGTTCCATGAGTCATTCATACCCGAGCGAACGACCACCGGCATTGAACGGGAACGAGAGCCACCGGTAGGCTGATCGGCCCAGGAAAGCAGGAGCTAGATGGCACATCCGCCACGCAAACCGGCCGCGCCCCCGCCGCGCAAGTCGTCCAAGGCCGTTCCACTGACCATCCTCGGGGTCCTGTCGGTGATGCTGGTGGGCTACTGCGCCGCCACGCAGGACGACGACGACGTCACCGCCGACTGCGTCCAGCAGCTCGCCGACGGCACGTACGAGGTGGTCGACGACGACTACTGCGACGACGACGGCGGTGGCGGATCCCACTACTACGGCGGTTCGCGCGGCGCCTACCTCTGGTACTACGGCGGCACCCGCATCGGCAACCGCATCCGCGGCGGCACCACCTACCGCCCGTCCGACGTGAACATCTCCAGCCGCAGCGGCAAGTCGATCCAGCGCGGCGGGTTCGGCAAAAGCTGGGGCGGCGGGAGCTGACGGTGCGCCGCGAGCATGGCACTCCCCGCCCCGGCTGGGAGAAGACGATCGAGAGCCAGGGCCTGGCCTACCACCGTGCCGCCCACCCCGAGGGCCTGAGCAGGCCCTACTGGGACGAGTCGGTTCACTACGTGCTGTCGATGGCGGAGGTGGAGGCGCTGGAGGAGCAGGTCGAGGAGCTCCACGGCATGTGCCTGCGCGCCGTCGAGCACGTCGTCTCGACCGGCCGCTACGCCGACTTCGCGATCCCCGAGTGGGCGAGGGAGGAGGTGGCGCGCTCGTGGGAGCGCCGCGACCCCCACCTGTACGGCCGCTTCGACCTGCGCTACGACGGCACCGGCCCGGCCAAGCTGCTGGAGTACAACGCCGACACGCCGACCTCGCTCGTGGAGTCGTCGGTGATCCAGTGGTTCTGGCTCCAGGACACCCACCCCGGCGGCGACCAGTGGAACTCCGTCCACGAACGTCTCATCGACCGCTGGCGTGAGCTGCGGCTGCCGCCGGGGCCCACCCACTTCGCCTTCACCAACGCCGACGAGACGGGCGAGGAGGCCATGACGGTCGCCTACCTGCAGGAGACCGCCGAGCAGGCGGGCCGGCAGACGGTCGCCGTGGCCATGGAGGACATCGGCTGGGACGAGCTCAACCGCCGTTTCGTGGACGCGGGCGAGCAGATGATCCGGTCGGCGTTCAAGCTGTATCCCTGGGAGTGGATGCTGGCCGACGACTTCGGCCACCACGCCGTACGCCACGCCACCTGGATCGAGCCGCTGTGGAAGGCGCTGCTGTCCAACAAGGCGCTGCTCGCCGTGCTGTGGGAGCTCTACCCCGGCCACCCGTCCCTGCTGCCCGCCTACCTCGACGGGCCGCGCGACCTCACCTCCTACATCGCCAAGCCGCTGCTCGGCAGGGAGGGCGCCTCGATGCGCATCGTCACGCCCGAGGGCACCCAGGAGACGCCCGGCCGCTACGGCCAGGAGGGCTACGTCTTCCAGGGCTTCGAGGCGCTGCCCGCGTTCGAGGGCCAGCGGCCGGTGCTCGGCGCCTGGGTGATCGCCGACGAGGCCGCGGGTCTCGGCATCAGGGAGACCACCGGCCTGATCACCGACGACACCTCGTCGTTCGTCCCCCACCGCATAGCGGACTGACATGACCCTCACCCCCCAGCCCGGCTTCTACGACTACATCCAGCACTACAACCGGCCGGCCGCGACGAATGGAACTGACGTGACTCTTCTCGAAACCCTCGCCCGCGGCGCGGGCGCGATCGCGGCCTACGCGGCCGTCGGCCTGATCCTCCTGGTCGTCGGGTTCTACGTGATCGACTGGGCGACGCCCGGCAAGCTCAGCGAGATCATCCGCACCGAACGCAACCCCAACGCCACCCTGCTCACCACCTCGGCCCTGGCCGCGATCGGCCTCATCGTGGCCGCCTCCATCTGGTCCTCGGGCGGCAGGCTCGCCGAAGGGCTCGCGGGCACGGCCGTGTTCGGCCTGGTCGGCATCGTGGTGCAGACCGTGGCGATGCTGCTGTTCGACCGGATCGTCGGCATCTCCGTACGTGACCTGGTCAAGGAGACCGAGCTGCAGCCCGGCGCGCGGCTGCTCGCGGTCACCCACGTGGCGATCGGCCTGATCACGGCCGCTGCGGTCAGCTGAATACCACCGTTCCGGTCATCGGAAAGGACCTGGCACTCTAGGAGGCGTGACAGACCGGACTCGGGAGGACACCACGCGCAGGCTCGAGCGTGCCATGGGCGCGCTCGGCACGGCGGCGATGGCGCGCATGGACGACCAGCTCCCCTGGTTCCGGGCGCTCAGCGCCGAGGACCGCTCGTGGGTGGGCCTGGTGGCCCAGGCCGGCATCGCCGCGTTCGTGGAGTGGTTCCAGCACGCGGGCGAGAACCGTCCGACGCCCAGCATCGAGTTCTTCGGCACGGCCCCGCGCGAGCTCAAGCGGTCGATCTCGCTCCAGCAGACGGTCGACATCGTCCGCGTCGTGGTCGAGGTCGTCGAGGCGCAGACCGACGAGCTGGCCGCGCCGGGCGGCGAGGACCAGCTCCAGCAGGCCATGCTCCGCTACACCCGCGACGTCGCCTTCGCCGCGGCCCACGTCTACGCCCGCGAGGCCGAGGCCAGGGGCTCCTGGGACGCCAGGCTGGAGGCGCTGATCGTCGACGCGCTCGTCCGCGGCGAGGTCGACGACGGGCTCCACTCCTGGGCCGCCGCGCTCGGCTGGACCTCCTCCCCCGTCGTCGTGATCGCCGGGCACGCCCCCGAGGGCGACCCGCGCGCGGTCATCGACGGCCTGCGCGAGAAGGGCCGGCGCATCGGCATGGACCTGCTGGCCGGCGTGCAGGCCGACCGGCTGATCGTGATCGTGGGGGGCGCCGAGAGCGTCCACGACGCGTCCAAGCAGGTCGTGGCCCGCTTCGGCGTGGGGCCCATCGTCATCGGCCCCGAGGTGCCCGACCTGCACGCCGCCGCGCGCTCGGCGAGGGCCGCGCTGGCGGGGCTCAAGGCGTCCGCGGGCTGGCCGGACGCGCCGCGCCCGGTGCACGCCGAAGACCTTCTGGCCGAACGCGCCCTCGACGGCGACACCGACGCCAGGGAACAGCTCATCGAGAACGTCTACCTGCCGCTCGCGGGCACGCCCCTGCTCGATACCCTGGCCACGTACCTCGAACAGGGCACCTCGCTGGAGGCGACGGCGCGGCTGCTGTTCGTCCACCCGAACACGGTCCGCTACCGCCTGAAGAAGATCACGGAGCTCACGGGCTACCAGCCCACGGAAGGCAGGTCCGCCTTCACGCTCCAGGTCGGGCTCATCCTCGGCCGGCTCTCCGAAGGTGCCGTAACCTGGCGGGCACTAACGTAAGAGAGCCGAAATCCCCACTGTAGGGTTCCTACAAATCACCCCGGACAAAGTTCGTACGGATCTCCACCGCGTGTTGGAGTTCTACAGGGCAAGGTGGTTTTTGTGCTTGTACTCGTCGCTCCGGGCCAAGGTGCCCAAACTCCAGGCTTCCTGACCCCCTGGCTCGAGCTGCCCGGTCTGGCCGACAGACTCGGCGCGTGGTCGGAGGTCACCGGGATCGACCTGGTCGCCTACGGCACCACCGCGGGCGCCGACGAGATCCGCGACACCGCGGTCGCCCAGCCCCTGCTGGTGGCCGCCGCGCTGGCCGCCGCCGAAGCCCTCGGGGCCGCTCCCGACGTGCTCGCCGGCCACAGCGTGGGCGAGTTCGCCGCGGCGGCGCTGGCCGGGGTGCTCACCCACGAGCAGGCGCTGACCCTCGTCCGCGAGCGGGCCAGGGCCATGGCCAAGGCCGCGTCCGTCACCGAGACCGGCATGACCGCCGTGCTCGGCGGCGTCGAGGAAGACGTGCTCGCCGCCATCGAGAAGCACGGGCTGACCCCCGCCAACATCAACGGCGCGGGCCAGATCGTGGCGGGCGGCACGCTGGAGCAGCTGGCCGCGTTCAAGGACGACGCGCCGGCCCGCGCCAGGCTCATCCCGCTCAAGGTGGCCGGCGCCTTCCACACCGTCCACATGGCTCCGGCCGTGGAGAGCCTGAGCGAGGCCGCCGCCGGCGTCGTGCCCGGCGACCCGCGCGTCACGCTGCTGTCCAACGCCGACGGCCGGCCGGCCGCCACCGGCGCGGAGTTCGTACGACGCCTCATCTCGCAGATCAGCAACCCCGTCCGGTGGGACCTGTGCATGGCGACGATGGCCGAGCTCGGCGTGACCAGGATGATCGAGCTGCTGCCCGGCGGCACGCTGACCGGGCTCGCCAAGCGCGGCCTGCGCGGCGTCGAGACCGTGGCGCTGAAGACCCCCGATGACCTCGACGCGGCCAGGGAGCTGATCAAGTGAGGATCCCCGACATCGCCCCGGGCGCTAGGATTCTGGCCCTCGGCCACTACCAGCCGGCCAACGTCGTCACCAACGACGACCTGGCCAAGACCATGGAGACCAACGACGAGTGGATCCAGTCGCGGGTCGGCATCAAGGAGCGCAGGGTCGCCGCGAGCACCGAGTCCGTCGAGGACATGGCCGCCCAGGCGGGCGGCAAGGCGCTCGCCGCGAGCGGCCTGTCCCCCGATGACGTCGACCTGGTGATCGTGGCCACCTGCACGCTGGAGTCCCAGATCCCCAACGCGTCGGCCGTCGTGGCCCACCGGCTCGGCATCGACTCCCCCGGCGCGTTCGACGTCAACGCCGCCTGCGCCGGCTTCTGCTACGCGCTCGCCACGGCGAGCTCCGCCGTCCGTGCGGGCTCGGCCAGGAACGTGCTGGTCATCGGCTCGGAGAAGCTGTCGCAGTGGGTCGACTGGACCGACAGGTCCACGGCGGTGATCTTCGCCGACGGCGCGGGCGCGGCCGTGGTCGGCCCGTCCGACACGCCCGGCATCGGCCCGGTCGTCTGGGGCAGCGCCGGTGACAAGACCGACGCCATCACCATCGCAGACCGTACGAAATTCCTCTTCCAGGAAGGCCAGACGGTCTTCCGCTGGGCCACCACCGCGCTGCACCCGGTGGCCCTGGAGGCGTGCGCCCGCGCCGGGGTCGACCCCTCGGAGCTGTCGGCGTTCGTGCCCCACCAGGCCAACCTTCGCATCATCGAGGCCATCGCGCGCAAGCTCGGTGCCGACCAGGCCGTCGTCGCCCGCGACATCGTCACCGCGGGCAACACCTCGGCGGCCTCCATCCCACTCGCGCTCTCGCGCATGCTGGAGCGCGGCGAGGTCCGCTCAGGCGGCCTCGCGCTCATCCTCGGCTTCGGCGCCGGTCTGACCTACGCCGGCCAAGTGATCGAGATTCCGTAGGATCCGGTACGGCTCCCCGCCGCACCGGTCAGAGCTTGCACGGCACAGCCGTGCGAAACCCATGAAACCAAAGGAGAACTAGCGACATGGCTGCCACCGAGCAGGAGATCCTCGCGGGCCTCGGCAAGATCATCAACGAGATCACCGGCATTCCCGCCAACGAGGTGACCCCGGAGAAGAACTTCGTCGACGACCTCGACATCGACTCCCTGTCCATGGTCGAGATCGCCGTGGCCGCTCAGGACGAGTTCGGCGTCGAGATCCCCGACGACCAGCTCAAGAACCTGAAGACGGTCAAGGACGTCCTCAACTTCATCCAGGGCTAGAACGAACGAACTGCCGGCCTGACCAGTAAGGAGCGCAAAAAGTGAGTGCGAACCGGGTACGTGTCGCCGTCACCGGGCTTGGCGCGACGACGCCCGTCGGTGGAGACGTCACCTCGACCTGGACGGCGCTCCTCGCCGGTCAGTCGGGTGTTGAGACGCTCACCGCGGAGTGGATCGACTCCGTCCCCGTGAGGTTCGCGGGGACGGCGGCGGTCGACCCGACCGAGGTGCTGCCTCGTCCCGAGTCCCGCCGCCTCGACCGCAGCGAGCAACTCGCCCTGGTCGCCGCCAGGGAGGCCTGGCAGGACGCCGGAGCCCCCGAGGTGGCGCCCGAGCGGCTCGGCGTCGTCGTCTCCAGCGGCATCGGCGGCATCACGACCACTCTCAGCGCCTACGACACCTGGAAGGAGCGCGGCTGGAACCGGCTGTCGCCCTTCACGGTGCCGATGCTCATGCCCAACGGCCCGGCCGCCTGGATCGGCCTCGACCTGGGCGCCCAGGCCGGCGTGCACGCCACGGTGTCCGCCTGCGCGTCGGGCGCCGAGGCGATCGGCTACGCGATGGACATGATCAGGCTCGGCCGCGCCGACGTGGTGGTCGCGGGCGGCACCGAGGCCGCCATCCACGGCCTCAACATCGCCGCCTTCGCCGCCGCGCGGGCCATGTCCACCCGCAACGACGACCCGCAGGGCGCCTCCAGGCCGTGGGACCGCGACCGTGACGGCTTCGTGCTGGGCGAGGGCGCCGGCATCGTGGTGCTGGAGTCCGAGGAGCACGCCAAGGCGCGCGGCGCGCGGATCTACGCCTACGCGGCGGGCGTCGGCTACTCCGCCGACTCCCACCACATCACCCAGCCCGAGCCCGAGGGCCGGGGCATCATCATGGCGATGACGCAGGCGCTGACCGACGCCGAGGTCACCGGCCTCGACGTCAAGCACGTCAACGCCCATGCCACCTCCACCCCGGCGGGCGACGTCGGCGAGGTGCAGGCCGTGGCCAAGGCCATCGGCACCCACCCGCTGGTCACCTCGACCAAGTCCATGACCGGCCATCTGCTCGGCGGCGCCGGCGGCATCGAGTCCGTCTTCACGATCAAGGCGCTGCAGGAGCGGATCGTCCCCGCCACCATCAACCTCGACAACCTCGACGACGGCATCGAGGTGGACATCGTCCACGGCGCCAACCGCGCGCTGCCCGGCGGTGACATCGCCGCCGTCAACAACTCCTTCGGGTTCGGCGGCCACAACGTCACCGTCGTGTTCAAGGGGGCCTGATGACCGTACTGGACAGCGGGGTGACGGAGGGCTCCGATCAGGAGCCCGCCGATCCCCGTGATCCAGTCGTTCGTCTGGCCGCGCTGCTCGACGAGGGCTCGGCGCGGCTCATCACCCCCGAGGACAAGAGTGGCGTGCTCGCCGCCATGGGCCGCGTCGAGGGCGTGCCCGTGGTGGCCTTCTGCAGCGACGCCCGCTTCCAGGGCGGCGCGATGGGCGCCGAGGGCTGCGAGCACATCGTGCACGCCTACGACGTGGCCGTCCGCGAACGGGTGCCGGTCATCGGGATCTGGCACTCCGGCGGCGCGCGACTCGCCGAAGGCGTCGAGTCGCTGCACGCCGTCGGGCGCGTGTTCGCCGCCATGACCAC